>DAIMKE010000341.1:0-6514 GCA_036721875.1 Bradyrhizobium sp.
AAAGCCGCTTCAACCCTTGCAAGCATGTGCTTGTTCCGCGTAACGAAACAGACGTTGTTGGGCGGAACCAATTATGGTCATCTCACGGCGATATCTCAGGCCATGTTGGCGTTCCGGGGCAGACTGATTGGACATGCTGAATTTACGCGTCGGGCCACGGCATCCCCGACTTGCGAATGCGGGCTTCCGTCTCACGCGACGGCTCGCCGAGTGGAGCATGGCCCGCATCGGCTTTCACCGCCTCGACAGCGAATTCGCGCGCCGGACGATCGATACCATCAAGGAGCGCCTGCTGCGCGGCGAGACCGTTTATGTCCTGGGCTTCGCCGCCTCAGGCACGCACAATACCGGCGTCGCGCTGGTTGAGATCACGCAGGCCGGCGGACCGCGCATCGTCGTCAACAATGAGGAAGAGCGGTTCTCCGGCGAGAAGCACACGACGGAATATCCACGGCAGTCGATCGATGCGATGGTCGAACAATTACGCGCGATCGGGCGCGACGTCGGCGACATCGCCGCGATCGTCACGACGTGGGATTATCCGCTGCTGTTCGGGACGCTGGCGCGAACCGTGCTCGAGGAAGCACCAGCCAGCCTGAAATTGCTGGTGAGCGCGCAGACGCCGTCAGTCGACCGCCGCCGCCTCGACCAGATGCGGCGGACGCCGCGGCTGCTGGCCAAACAGTTCGGCCTCAAAGAACCGTTGCCGATGATCTGCATGCCGCATCACGACAACCACGCGTGGTTTTCGTTTGCCGCCTCGCCTTTTGCCGACAGCACGGAGCCGGTCGCGATCGCCGTGCTCGACGGCACCGGCGACCAGGGCTCGGTCTCGCTGTATGTCGCCCGGGATGGCGCGATGCGGCAGATCTACTGCAATGACAGCGTGTTCGATTCACTCGGCGCATTCTACAGCGTGATTTCGTCGACCCAGGGCGGCTGGACCTGGCTCTCCAGCGAGGGCCGCTACATGGGAGCGGCGGCGTGGGGCGACATGAACCGCGCCACCAATCCCTATTATGCGCGGCTCAAACAGGTTCTCCATTTCGGCGACGGTGGAGAAATCAGGCTCAACCGCGCGCTGGGCAATTGGTGCAGCGATCCATTCGAGAATCCGTACCATCCGGCGCTGATCGAAATCCTGGGCGAGCCGCTCAAGCCCGAACAATTGTGGAATCCGGATGCGGTACTGCGCGTGGAGGATATCCATCATCGCCCCGACACCAAGGATCGCCTCGACAAGGCGGCGGCGACGCAGCTCGTGTTCGAGGACGCGCTGATCCATATTGTCGATCATCTGTTGCGCACGACCGGCGCGCGCCGCCTGGTGCTGACCGGCGGCGTCGCCCTGAATGCACTGGCCAACATGCGGCTGCTGGAGCATTTCGACGAGGCCTGGTTTGCCGCCGCGCAGCAGCGCAACGCGCGCCTGCACCTGTGGGTGCCGCCGGTGCCGGGCGATCCCGGCGTGCCGATCGGCGCGGCATGGCTGCTGGCGCAGATGTCGGGAGCCCCCCGCGGCGCGCCGATGACCCACGCATTCTATTGCGGCACGCCGCCGTCGGCGGCTGATATTGCTGCGGCGCTTGATGCCGATGACGTTGCCTCGCAGCCCCTCGGCGAGGTCAGGACGACCGAAGGTCGCGAGGCCGTCGCCGACCTGATGGCCTTCATGGTTTCACAGAACGCCGTCATCGCGCTCTATCAGGGGCCGGCGGAGACCGGCCCGCGCGCGCTCGGCCATCGTTCGATCCTGGCCAATCCCTGCAACCCCGATGCACGGCAGATGTTGAACGAGCGCGTCAAATACCGCGAGGCCATCCGCCCGCTGGCGCCGATGGCCACGCTCGAAGCGGCGCAGCAATATTTCGAGCTGGAGCCGGGCGCATCCGACGCCGACTACAACGCCTACAATTACATGGTGCTGACGGCGCATTCGAAGCCCGGCGCACGCGAGAAGATTCCCGCCGTGGTTCATGCCGACGGCACCGGCCGCATCCAGATCGTGCGCGCCGATGCCGATCCCCTCACCTACGCCTATCTAAAAGCGCTCGGACGCCGCATCGGCGTCGAGATGTCGGTGAACACCTCCTTCAATGTCGCCGGCCCCATTGCGCAGACGCCGCAGCAGGCAATCGACACGCTGCGCCGCTCCAGGGGCCTTGACGCCGTGGTACTCGTCGCCGGCGACGGCACGGTCACCGCCGCATGGCACGGCGGCGAGCGCGACAGTGGAAGGTTTTCAGGCTGGTACGCGGCCTGGAAAGCCAGGGGTAGGTAGGCAAAGCGCGCGACCGTCATTGGTTCTGTCGCGCGTCCTCATCGCTGTTCGAAAAATGAATCTAAAACTCACGCCGTCGTCCCTGCGAACGCAGGGACCCATACGCCGCGGCGCCAATTGTTTGGAAGGCGTCAACCGTCTTGCTTAAACTGATAGCACAACGCGGTATGGGTCCCGGCGTTCGCCGGGACGACCCGGAGAGTCACTGCAACGAATGGAAGCTCCGTCACCGCTGAAACAGCTTCAACACGCGCCCATCGATCACGAGCAATGCGCTGCCGATCACGAGCGCCCCTGCGATCTCGCGCAACGAGATTTTCTCGCCCAGCACCAGAACCCCAAGCAGGATTGCCGTCACCGGGATCAGCAACGTCACCAGCATGACGTTGGTCGCGCCGGAACGCCGCAGGATCTGAAAGAACACGATGTAGGCGAGCGCGGTCGACAGTGCCGCGAGGCCGATCACGGCGAGCCACGTCACAGCCCCCGGCATCGGCAATTGCCACGGACGGTCGACCGCTCCAGCGACAACGGTCATCATCGCGGCCGAGGCCAGCAACTGGAACGCCGCGGTGCCGAGCGGCGGCGAATTCGAAAGACAGCGCCGCGCCAGCAGCGCCGACAATCCGTAACTGAATGCGGCGGCGAGACAGAGCAGGATGCCGAGGCCCTGCCCGCTGTCCCACCCGAACGCGCCGCCCTGCAAAATGATCACGCCGATCAAGCCGGCGACGACGCCTGCGATCCGCCGCACGTGCAGCTTTTCCTCGCCCGCCACCGCCATCACGACGACCGTGAACAGCGGCGTCGTGGCGTTGAGGATCGAGGCCAGACCGGACGGGATATAGGTCTGGCCCATCACGACCAGCGAGAACGGCAGCACGTTGTTGAGCAGCCCGATGGCGATAAACGGCGCCCAGCCGGACAGGCTGTCCGGGAATCGGACCTTGTAGAGCCGCAACAGCGGCAGCAGCATCAACGCGGCCAGCGTCACGCGCAGGAACACCACCGTCAGCGGCGGCAATTCCCTCAGCACCACGCCGTTGAAAAAGAACGAGCCGCCCCACAGGACCGAAAGCAGGCCGAGCAGCGACCAGTCGCGGGCATCGATCGACGTATCGTTTGCGGCCATGGCGGTTCATACCTGCGACCGCGCCGCTTTATTCCGTCGCGCCTGATATTCCCACCCGATTTCCGACGCCGCACTTCACCGCGATTTTGGCCATGAACGCGATCCCGATCTCGTAACCTCGCCGGCGGTGGTTCCTCCTTTGATTGATTCGCGAAGGGGGATTTTGATCAACCGTCTCCGCGGATCATATGAAGTGGTATATAGTTGCGACTTCCTCGGGGTTTAGGAAATCCATTTCATGACTGACTTTTCTGATCTGCCAGATGATCCCGAACTGGCGTTCGTGGATTTGGTTGCGAAATTTGATCGAGAGCGCGAAGCTAGCATTGCTTCGTCGGAGGAGCGATCCGATACCAGCATCTTTCTGTTAGACTACATGAACAATGTTGTCGGCGTGGCAAATGCGCTGCATCTTGATCTGTATGATGACTGGGAGATGCCCGACAATGACCGAGCGATCTACGATCTCTATCGAGAATTTTCTCTGCGGACAAAGCGTTACGTCTTAGAGATACAGGTAAGACATGCGCGCGTCGGCAGGCACTATTCCGTAAGCCTGAATGTTGGCAGCAAAGCTCGCATTCGGAAACTGGTCGAGAAAATTAAAGAAGAGCTGGAGGCACTCGATATCGAAGAGCGCAAGAAAAATGCGCTATTTGTTAAGCTGAATAAGTTTCTCGAAGAAGTCGATCGCGAGCGGACCCGCTTCGATGCGACCATGGATATGATGCTCGCGATTTCTGGAGTCGTCGACAAAGCGTCAAGTCCACTCATCGATCTGCTGGATTCTGTCACACGTCTCTTAGCACAAGCAAAGGGCTCCGAGCCTCTAGAACTCCCTCCCCCACGCGATCGCAAAAAAATTGAAGGCCCGCGCAGGCAGCTGCCGAAGCCGAAAGCTGATATGGACGATGATATTCCATTTTAGCCGGAGCATTTTCGCCGCGAGACGATCTCGATCACCTTGCCTTCGTCATCATTGGGCATCTGCCCTGCACCAGGTGTACCCTCGACCTCGGTGCATCCTACTATTAGGGTCTTCAGCGTCCCCGTTTCGGTGAACGCCGCGGAGACGACGAAAAATCGCTAGTTATGCCGCTTTCTTATAAACTAGAAATGTGCTAGAGATACCACTTCTAGTTGGCGATCATTTAGATCATCGGGGAACAGGCGATCGCCGCCTGTGGCTCTCGTCATGTTCGCAAAATTCTTAGCTGTTTTGGGTACCGCGGCAACAGTGGTCGCCTGTGTGTACGCTGTTGTAGCATATCATCGCCCAAGCGAAACCGATGGAAGCCGCGGTACGCCGCCCTCACTAGTAGAGGGGTCTGGCGGATCAGCTCACAAAATCACTCGGCAAGAGTCTCGGGGAAACAACAGTCCAAACATCATTGGAGATAGAAACGTCGTCAATGGCAGGTAGTCGAATGCCTCAAACAATCCGCGTCCCTGCTCTAACAACAGTAGCAGTGCTGCTGCGCACGATGCTTGCATGCATTGCAGTGGTTCTGGGCTTGCAGATTGGTGTCGCAGCTCAAGGCCAGACCTATCAAGGTTCGAGAGGAGAATGCAGTCCGAACATCTCTGGACAGAACAACACTGTCAATTGTCCTGTCGCACGGCACTCAGGCCAATGCCCACCAAACTATGTCTACAGCCGCACTCACGGGGATTGCATTCCGATCCAGCATCGTGGCGGCGTGGTTCCTTGTAGCCCGGATGATATGAAATTTATTCCCGGCCGGGGATGGGTGTCGAATTGCTAGGAAGCGAGACGATCTCGATCATCCTGCCTTCGTCTTCGTCGGGCATCTCGGCTTTCGCGCGAGCATAGGCCTCGACCGCGGCACGCCCGAGCAGCGGCGCATCGGCCAGCAGGCTCTCAGCCAATTTCACCGCGTAGGCCGCGTCCTTGTGGCGAAGCGCCGACGTAAACGACGCACCGGCGAAATCGCGCGCTACCATGCGTTTGGAGTGCCGGATGACTTGCGGGCTTGCCACCGCGCCGGTCGCCATCGCCTCCGCCACCAGATTCATGTCGAGCCCGGCCTGTTCGGCCATCGCGATGCCTTCGGCGAGGCTCGCAATCTGCACCGCGCCCATCAGGTTGTTGATCAGCTTGTAGACCGTGCCGGTCCCGACCGCGCCGAAGTGCCTGATCGTATCGCCGATCGGCGCGAGATACGGCCCGGCCCGTTCCAGTTCGGCCGCGTCTGCGCCAACGAGCAGGGTCAGCTTTCCCGCGGCCGCCGCCTGCGGCAGGCCGGTGACGGGACAATCGATGTAGATGAGCCCGCGCCCGCGCAGTTCGCGCGCCAAGTCGAGCGCGTGCTGGTGCGAGACCGTCGAACATTCGATCGCGAGGCTGTCCGCTTTCATCTTCGCAGCCGCGCCGTTCTCGCCGAGCCAGACCGATCGCGACGCTTCGTCGTCGGCGACCATCGTCACGACGGCATCCGCGTCATCGGCGGCCTCCGCCGGCGACGCAGCCCAGCGCGCACCGCGCGCGATCAGGTCTTCCGCCTTTGGCTTGCTGCGATTCCAGACCGCAACCTCAAAGCCCGCATCGAGATAGCGGCCGGCCATGCCGTGGCCCATCCGCCCGAGCCCGATGAAACCGACCTTGGCCATGGCTTTAGTCCACGTCCTCGACCTGGCCGGGCGCCGTGCCGAACGCGCGCTGCGCCAGCGTCGCCGCCATGAACTCGTCGAGGTCGCCGTCGAGCACCCCTGATGTATCCGAGGTCTGCACGCCGGTGCGGAGGTCCTTCACCATCTGATAGGGCTGCAGGACGTAGGAGCGAATCTGATGGCCCCAGCCGATATCGGTCTTGGCGGCCTGGTCGGCGGCCGCCTGCTCCTCGCGCTTCTTCAACTCCATCTCGTAGAGCCGCGCGCGCAGCATGTCCCACGCCTGGGCGCGGTTCTTGTGCTGCGAGCGCCCGGCCTGGCACACCACTGCGACGCCAGTCGGAATATGCGTCAGCCGCACCGCCGATTCGGTCTTGTTGACGTGCTGACCGCCGGCGCCGCCCGAGCGCATGGTGTCGGTGCGCACGTCGGATTCCTTCATGTCGATCTTGATCGAGTCGTCCACGACC
>DAIMKE010000342.1:0-2910 GCA_036721875.1 Bradyrhizobium sp.
AACCCTTCAACAAGATGACGGCCGAACTGCGCACCCAGCGCGACGAACTCGTCAGCGCTTCGGACCTGATCGACAGCCGCCGCCGTTTCATCGAGGCCGTGCTGTCGTCGGCCAGCGCGGGGATCATCGGCGTCGACGCCTCCGGCAGCGTCGGCATTCTCAACCGCTCGGCCGAAAAACTCATCGGCCATGCTGAATCGGAAACGCTCGACCATCCGCTGTCGGACGTGTTGCCCGAGCTCGACGATATGATGAAAACCGCACGTGAAGGCACGCAGCGGCTGGTGCAGGGGCAGATCACGATCACCCGTGACGGCCACGAGCGCAACCTTTCGGTTCGCGTCAGTGCGGAGCAGACCAGCCAGTCGCGCGACAGCTACATCATCACGCTCGACGACATCACCGAACTTGTCTCCGCGCAGCGCACTTCCGCGTGGGGCGATGTCGCACGCCGCATCGCACATGAAATCAAGAATCCGCTGACGCCAATTCAGCTTTCGGCCGAACGTATCCGCCGCAAATTCGGCAAGGTCATCACCGAAGACAAGAACATCTTCGAACAGTGTACCGATACCATCGTGCGACAGGTCGACGACATCAGACGGATGGTCGATGAATTCTCCCGCTTTGCGCGGATGCCGAAGCCCGTCATGGAAGGCGAGGACGTCGCCGACACCGTGCGCCAGGCGGTGTTCCTGATGAAGGTCGGGCATCCCGATCTCGATATCGAAGCCGATATCAAGCAGGACCCGATGCGAGCGCAGTTCGACCGACGGCTGATTTCGCAGGCGCTGACCAACATCATCAAGAACGCGACCGAAGCGATCGAGCAGGTACCGCCCGAAGACCTGGGCAAGGGCCGCATCGACGTGGTTGCCGCACGTGAGAACGACGACATCGTGATCGACGTGATAGACAACGGTATCGGCCTTCCCAAGACGAGCCGCGCCCGTTTGCTGGAGCCCTACGTGACGACGCGCCAAAAGGGTACCGGGCTCGGGCTCGCTATCGTCGGCCGTGTGCTCGAAGACCATGGCGGCCGTATCGAGCTCAAGGATGCCTCGGACTTCCGGCCCGGGCAGCGTGGCGCCTGGATGCGGTTGCGATTTGCTGTCTCCGGCCAGGCGCCCAAGGTGGGCGCCAAGGAGCCGTCTGCGGACGCGAAAGCGCTGGGCGATCAAACAAAAGCGTCGTCCGTCGAAACCAATGCGATGGCATCCGCGACCAATGACGAAACAAAACTCAAAGCCGCATCCGGCAACTGACAAGACAGGTGTAACCCATGGCCAGTGACATTCTGATTGTCGATGACGAAGCCGATATTCGCGACCTCGTTGCCGGTATTCTCGAAGACGAAGGTTTCAATACCCGGACCGCGCGCGACAGCGATTCCGCGCTGGCGGAGGTTGCCAACCGCCGTCCCCATATGGTGTTCCTCGACATCTGGCTGCAGGGTTCCAAACTCGACGGCCTGCAACTGCTCGAGCAGATCAAGAAGGATCACGCCGACGTTCCCGTGGTGATGATCTCCGGCCACGGTAACATCGAGACCGCGGTCGCGGCGATCAAGCGCGGCGCCTACGACTTCATCGAAAAGCCGTTCAAGGCGGACCGGCTGATCCTGGTGGCGACGCGGGCGCTGGAGAACTCCCGCCTCAAGCGCGAGGTGAAGGAACTCAAGCAACTGGCTCCCGCGGCCAGCGTCCTGACCGGACGCTCCGCCTGCATGAACCAGCTTCGCCAGACCATCGATCGTGCTGCCAAGGCCAACAGCCGAATCATGATCGTTGGCCCTTCCGGCTCGGGCAAGGAACTGGCGGCGCGCACGCTGCACAACGCCTCGAGCCGCGCCGAGGGCCCGTTCGTCGTCATCAACGCTGCGGCGATCACGCCGGAGCGGATGGAGGTCGAACTGTTCGGCATCGAGCAGAGCAACGGCGAACAGGCGCGCAAGCCGGGCGCGCTGGAAGAAGCCCATGGCGGCACGCTGTTCATCGACGAAATCGCCGACATGCCGCGCGAGACCCAGAACAAGATCTTGCGCGTGCTGGTCGATCAGACCTTTCAGCGCTCTGGCGGCACCGCCAAGGTTCATGTCGACGTCCGCATCATCTCCTCGACCGCCCGCAATCTGGAGGAGGAGATCGCGGAGGGCCGCTTCCGTGAGGACCTCTATCACCGGCTGTCGGTGGTGCCGATCCGTGTTCCGCCGCTGTCGGAGCGGCGCGAGGATATTCCCGAACTGATCGACTACTTCATGGATCAGATATCGATCGCCACGGGTCTGCCGAAACGGCAGATCGGGCAGGATGCGATGGCGGTTCTGCAGTCGCACGTCTGGCCCGGCAACGTCCGCCAGCTCCGCAACAATGTCGAGCGCGTCATGATCCTCGCTGGCGGTGGCCCCGAGGCGATCATCACGGCCGACATGCTGCCGCAGGATGTGGGATCGATGGTGCCGGCGATGCCGACCAGCAACAATGGCGAGCACATCATGGGACTGCCGCTCCGCGAGGCGCGCGAAGTGTTCGAGCGCGACTACCTGATCGCCCAGATCAGCCGGTTCTCGGGCAATATCTCGCGCACGGCCGAATTCGTCGGGATGGAGCGCTCGGCCCTGCATCGCAAGCTCAAGGCGCTGGGGGTCGGCTGAGCTCTACGCCGCACCGATCCATGCAAATGCTTGAGAATATTTATCTCTTTGCGGACGTTTTGGGGGAATGCACGCCGGGTTCCGCACCGGTGGCGCGTGAACCGGCTTGCCTAAAAAGCGCGCGTACCCTCTAATCGTTCGGCCAAGCCGACCGGAGGGGGATCTCAGGGGGAGCGGGCAGGTCGGGGGAGGCTCCGTTAGAGAGCAACAACCGGCTTAAAAAAAAGAAGCACAAGACGGCGGGATAAAAACAATGG
>DAIMKE010000342.1:2920-6505 GCA_036721875.1 Bradyrhizobium sp.
AGACCGCGCACAAAATCTACAAGACACCTTCCTGAACCACGTTCGTAAAACCAAAACGCCACTGACGATCTTTCTGGTCAACGGAGTAAAGCTGCAGGGGATTGTTACCTGGTTTGACAACTTCTGCTTGCTGCTTCGGCGCGACGGTCACTCGCAGCTTGTGTACAAGCACGCGATCTCGACCATCATGCCGGGCGCACCGATCCAGTTGTTCGAAGGCGGCGAGGATGCTCCGGCTTGAGAGTGAACTGATTGGAACCCTTCAACCGTGAAGGGGGCGCCGACCGTCCACGGTCGGCAGGCCACGGACAGACCGGGCGAGTGATCGTCATCGGCCCGTATTTGCGTATGCGCCGCGGCGATGCCGATGCGCAAACGAACGAGGCTGTGCGCGATTCCGACTCCCGGCTGGAGGAGGCGGCAGGTCTGGCGCGCGCCATTGACCTGACGATCGCCGACACCCTGATTGCGCCGATCAGCCAGATCCGGCCTGCGACCTATCTCGGCAAAGGCAAGGTCGAGGAGATCACGGGCCTGATCGCGGGGCACGACATCGAGCTGGTGGTGATGGACTGCGCGTTGTCGCCGATCCAGCAGCGCAATCTCGAGAAGGCCTGGAACACCAAGGTGCTCGACCGCACCGGGTTGATCCTGGAAATCTTCGGCCGCCGCGCCAAGACCAAGGAAGGCGCGCTGCAGGTCGAACTCGCGCATCTGAACTATCAGCGCAGCCGCCTGGTGCGATCATGGACCCATCTGGAGCGCCAGCGCGGCGGGTTCGGATTCATGGGCGGCCCCGGCGAGACCCAGATCGAGGCCGACCGCCGCCTGATCGGCGACCGCATCGCGCGGCTGGAAAACGAACTGAAGAAGGTGCAGGCGACGCGGCGGCTGCATCGTGCCGGCCGACAGCGGGTCCCGTACCGGGTGGTGGCACTGGTCGGCTACACCAACGCCGGCAAGTCGACGCTGTTCAACCGGCTCACGCGCGCCGACGTGCAGGCGGCCGACATGCTGTTTGCGACGCTCGATCCGACCTTGCGCGCGCTGAGCCTGCCGCATGGCGGCAAGGCAATGCTGTCCGACACCGTCGGGTTCATTTCGAACCTGCCGACGCAACTCGTGGCCGCCTTCCGCGCCACGCTCGAAGAGGTGCTGGAGGCGGACATCATTCTGCATGTCCGCGACATCTCGCATGAAGATGCAGAAGCGCAGGAGCGCGACGTCGACGCCGTGCTGCGTCAGCTTGGCATCGATCCGGACGCCGGCGCACGCATCCTCGAAGTCTGGAACAAGATCGATCGCTTCGATCCCGAGGAGCGCGCGAACCTGCGCAACATCGCCGCCCGCCGGCCGCCGGAGCGGCCGTGTTTCCTGGTCTCAGCGGGGACCGGGGAGGGGATCGACGCACTGTTGACCGCGATCGAAGATCGGCTGGCGGCGACGCGTACGACGCTCGATCTCTCCATCGATGCTTCCGACGGCGCCGGCATCAGCTGGCTGCATCGCAATGCCGAAGTGCTCGACAAAAAGCTTCACGACGGCCGCTTCGACATGACGGTGCGCGTCGACGAAACCAAGCGCGACATCGTGGTGTCGCGGTTTGATGCCGTGCCGCACGTGGCGTGAAACCAACTCAGCGCGTGCCTTGTGCCCGGACTGACGTTGCGGCTGGAGGCTGCTTTTGACCTTTCGCCTCGTTCCACAGCGCGTCCATCTCCTCCAGCGTTGCGTCTTCGAGTGAGCGGCCGCTGGCGGCCAGCGCGCGTTCGATATAGGCAAACCGGCGCTCGAACTTGGCGTTGGTGCCGCGCAACGCGCTTTCCGGATCGGCGCCGACGTGGCGCGCCAGGTTGACCAGCGCGAACAGGAGGTCGCCGGTCTCCTCGGCAAGTCCATCGGCGTCGGCGTTGTCGAGCGCGGCTTCGATTTCGTCCGCTTCCTCGCGAATCTTGCTCAGCACTGCGCGGGGATCGTTCCAGTCGAAGCCGACGGTGGACGCCTTGCGCTGCAATTCCATCGCCCGTGTCAGCGCAGGCTGTCCCGCCTTGACGGTGGATAGCAGCGATTTGTGCGCCGTCTCTTCCGGCGGCCGCTGCGCCGCGCGCTCGGCCTTTTCCTCGGCCTTGATGCGCTCCCAGGCGCTCTTGACGCCGGCGGGGGCGATGTTGCCGTCCTTGTCGGCGAACACATGGGGATGGCGGCGGATCATCTTGCGCGTGATCGCCTCGACCACGTCACCGAAGGCAAAGGCGCTTTGTTCCTCCGCCATGCGGGCGTGATAGACCACCTGCAGCAGGAGGTCGCCGAGTTCCTCGCGGAGGTCGTCGAAATCGCCGCGCGTGATCGCATCCGCCACCTCATAGGCTTCCTCGATGGTGTAGGGCGCAATCGTCGCGAAATTCTGCTCAAGGTCCCACGGACAGCCGGTCACCGGCGTGCGCAGCGCCGCCATGATTTCGATCAGCCGTGAAATGTCGCGGGAAGGGGTCATGGGATTTCCGTCGCCGGGGAAGACATTGGCTTTATGCCGCAAGCGGCGCATCGATCCCAGCGGAACGGGCTGAAATAGGGACAATTTCCACCGATTGGCCTCGCGGCCCGGGAATGCTATTGGCCCTCCATGAGCTATCAATCATCGTCCGAAACCGCGCTGGTGCTGTTCTCGGGTGGCCAGGATTCTACCACCTGTCTCGCCTGGGCCTTGCGGCGCTTTGCGCACGTCGAAATGCTCGGCTTCGGCTACGGCCAGCGTCATGCGATCGAGCTGTCCTGCCGCGACCGTCTGGTGGCGGGGATGAAATCCCTGCGGCCCGATTGGGCGGCGAAGCTCGGCGATAGCCATACGCTGGAGATCCCGACGCTGGCTGAAATCTCCGACACGGCGCTGACGCGCGATGTCGCCATTGCGATGGGCGAGGACGGCCTGCCCAATACGTTCGTGCCCGGCCGCAACCTGGTATTTCTCACCTTCGCGGCGGCGCTGGCGTACCGGCGTGGCATCCGCCACATCATCGGCGGCATGTGCGAGACTGACTATTCGGGTTACCCGGATTGCCGTGATGAGACCATTAAGTCGCTGCAGACGGCGCTCAACCTCGGCATGGCGAAGAACTTTGAATTGCACACGCCGCTGATGTGGCTGGACAAGGCTTCGACCTGGAAGCTCGCGCATGAGCTTGGCGGGGCAGGGCTGGTCGACCTGATCCGCGAACATTCCCACACCTGCTATCTCGGCGATCGCGGCGCGCAGCACGATTGGGGTTATGGCTGCGGCGAATGTCCCGCCTGCGCGTTGCGCGCAAAAGGCTGGCGCGAATACACGGCGCCGGCCTAACGGCCGAAGTCCGCAGGCGTCAGTTCGATCGGCATGCCGTGCGGCGTGCGGTCGGCGGCGTGATCCCAGGCGTCGCGGTAGCGATGCAGGGTCTCCGACGTGGCGACGCCCTTGGCGGCAACCAGATGCTCCAGCGTCGCCAGCCAGTGCCGGTAATAGGTCTCGCCGGTGTCCGGATCGCCTTCGGCCTGGGCGCGCTTGATCTGGTCGGCGAGGGCGGCCGCCCACTCGGTCCAGCTGAACAGGCC
>DAIMKE010000343.1:0-6486 GCA_036721875.1 Bradyrhizobium sp.
CTACAACTTCCGCCGCCTCATCCGCTGGCTCAGGCTTTGCTCGCGGCAACTCCTGGCCGCTCTCTGCCACGCTCCTTTGATCAATCCAGCCTCAACTCAGCATTCTTCACGGACGACTGAGTCGCGGCCCGTCAATGTCTCAAGAGAGACAATCTCCGCTCGTTGTCGCGGTAGATGCACTTGCTCTTGCCATCGCCCTCTAGTTGCGGCGATAATTGAAACACCAGCGCGCTCAAGATATGCCACTTCTATTTCGCGTCAGCAAAACGGATGAGTGTACTAGCTACGAATTTGGTAGGCTCACAATTTTGTTCACGGCCCTTGCAGCGATTGGTACTTTCCTTTCGGGCCCAAGCTCTTCCGTGCTGTCCGATACTCGCTAATAGCGTATGGTGGCAATTCTGTTGCGAAATGATGGAGCGTTTTAGATGGCCGTTGCCGGTTTCAGATATCGTCTGTGGAGGCTTGCCAGTACGGCGATGCCTCTTCCCACTTTCATCCGCGCACGTACGTCCGATTACTGGCAATCTCACTGGCGTGAGAAATCTGGACGGGGGCTGGAAAGTTACCTTCCGAGAACAGAGCTCAAGACGTGGCTCGCCAAGCAGATCGTGGAACTCGGGCCGAGATCGGTCCTCGAATTCGGATGCAACGTGGGCGGCAATCTCAGGGAAATTGCTGATCTCGACCCGTCCATCAAACTCCATGGCATTGAACTGAACGAAGAAGCGATTGCTCGTGGACGCCGCGAAGTGTCGCCCGCTGGTGCTGAGGTAATTCAAGGGTCCATGGCTGACGCGACCTCGCTGTTCAAAGGGCGGGCCGACATCGTCTTCTCTTCAGCCGCCACCATGCATTGCGATGATCAGATCTTCGCAGCGGCGAAAGCCGCTGCCCTCTCCATCGCGCAAAAAGCCATTGTTCATCTCGAGTATCACGCCTGGACGCCAGCTGATCTCTACAACGGCCGACAGTGGCGCTCATCCTTCCTTAGCGATAGGTGGATCCGTGACTACGTTGCCGAGTACGAAGGCCATCCGCGAGTCGCCAGGATCGAAACCCGGGCAGTTCCCCTGAAGATCAACCGGTCGGATACGATCGGGCGCGTGATGATTAGCGACGCCACGGGCCTAGTTGTTGTGCATTTGAAGGCTTGAGGGAACAGCCCGCCGGCATGAACCGGCGCGCCTCCATGCGCCCCGGGCAGGTATCAATTCGCTGTGCTGGTTTCGAGTGCGAGCAACGCAGGAGAAATCGGCCTCGCGTCAGGCTCTCAGCCGGGAGTGCCAAGTTCAATCAAACTGAGGATGAAGTTCCGCTGCCGAACGCAGGCACGCCGCCCGGAATGGAGGGTGGCCCCAACGATACCTGGTGCGTCGCGAGGCCCGCCAATCCTGCCGGGCGTGGCAAAATTTGAGCGCCGGAACCGCCACGAGTTCACGCATCGTCAACGTTCGAGGGTGACCACTCGCTTTAGTTGCAATGTTTCGCGCACCTCAACCGTTCAAATCTCATCGCTCTCAAGGTGCGCTTCATGGAAAACTCGAACAGCTTCTCGACACCATCGACACCGCTTATCGCAACGCATCGACACCCGACCCGGGCATTGAGAGCCTGTTGCTCGTGGCCAGCCCGCATGTTTCGCAACGGAACGAACGCCTCTCAGGCAAGCGTCAGCAACGGAAGACGGCCTAACGCGGAAGGCCCGCCAGCGTGAGCCGGCGTGCATCCAGAAGCTAAAGCCGTGGCCGACGTTCTGTCGAGAAGGCAGCATGCCGAATGCCTTCTCCGCTGTCGGATGGATCGCGAATTTCAACTTCGGACGAGACCACGAAACGCCACACAACGAAGAGCGCGGTCACGATCAGCCAAGCCAATAGCCATTCCATTATCCCACGCCTTCAACGTATTCGGGCCTGTGACAGTTCGGGTTTTGCCTTCATTTGAGGCGCTTCTGTGCGCCTCCGGTGGCGAACCGGCGCAAAGTGTCATGATCAGCTTCACCACGACGTTCTGAGAGCGTGGCATTCCGTGCTCCGGACGGTGCCGGCCTATCGGGCCCTAATGCTCGAGCTGGAGCGCCGCCGGCAACAACTCGGCTGGACGATGTCGGAACTTGACGATTTCGCCGGACTGAACGACGGCCACTTCGGCCACCTGTTGCACGCCGACCGCCCCAGCGGCCGGCAAGGTCGATGGGAAATAGTTCAACTGTTGATTTCAGCGCTCTTCCCCGACGGTTTTGATCTGACGCTAACACCTAAGCGGGGCGAAGTTCTCACCGCCCAGGCCCTTGCGAGGAAGATCAAAGTTGCCGGCGCCGACCGCGATAGGCTCGGACGCCGCGCCCTCATGCGCGCGTTAGCTAGTCGAGGCGGACGAGCCCGAGCGCAGAAATACAAAACCATGAGCAAGGAAGAGCGCGAGCGCATCGCCAAGAAAGCCCGCAAGACCCGCCGCAAGAATCGACTTTTGCGCGCTCGACTGAAGAAGGAAAAGCCCGAAACTCAACCCGTTCGTAGCGCGGCACAACCGACAGTCATCGCATGACACAAGCGCCTGTGATGAGTGGACCGCCGACCGGAAGTTTGGGCGATCGGCCGGCGGCCCGTGCCCCGCAATGGGGACAGCGGCCCCGCGCAGTCTGATGGAGCCGCCTATTGCGGGACAGGACATCAGTATGCGCCGCGACAGATGCAGACAATTTGAAACGAGTTTTAACCTAAGCGATCAACATTAACGGAGACGAAATGGCGAGCAGATGCGACGTAGAACGCTTCTGACACGAAGCATTGCGGGCCACGTCGGGCGCTGGCAGGCTTACCGCGCCGAATTGTTTTGGCTGATAAAACCCAGCATCGGTTGCTGCTTAGGCGGTTGATTGTGCGCCACCCGATCCTCAGTGATTTTAAGGGCGAGCAGGAGCCATAAGAAAACGCGCTCTCTGATCCCGCTCCGAGAAAGCGAACGGCTAGAACGCTAGATGCACGTAACCAGAGCTCAACGCGTATCCGCGATCGGTTCAGGCGTAGCCGATCGATATCTGCCTTTGAATCTCTTCTTTAATTTTAGTGTTGGTTTCTCGACAAGCCTCCAGGAGAGCATGGCAAATGCGACGGTAAGTGGTAGTCCAAGTAGCAGAACGGTGAAACCGTTCGTTACATCCGAGGGAAGGAAATGAACGAGCGTCTGCTGAATTGGAAATCCAAACAGGTAGATGCCGTAGGAGCAATCTTCATTACGCAAAAATCCGGGAAGATAGAGCTTGCACATACCAATGTTTACGACGAGGTAGGTCACCGCGAGGAGGCCAAATATAATCAGCAACGGATGCATAAAGGCCAGACAAGCGATGAGCGCTGCCGCTATTGCTCCACCGCGGTTCACAACGATCCTATGATTCCAATGATAGGCTAGACACCCAAGGATAAACGAGAAAATCAAAAACTTCCAATCTACAACAGCCAGGAAGTTTTGAAGGTTCTTGCCTCTGATCACATACGCTGCAGCAGCAATCAGCACTACAAATCCAAGCAAGCTGAAGTATGTCCTGTTGAATATCAGCTTGGAGAATATCAAGAGTGCGATGAGCAGATAGCAGTAGAACTCCGGCTTCAGCGTCCAGAGATTCAAGTTTACGATGCCGCTGACAGGATTGCTTTCAAACAATCCGGGCAGGAAGAAGTGAAGGCTCCCCGTAATGTTCAAAAAGTATTTTGCAAAGAGCGGGTCGGAGAAATAGTCAGCCATGCTTTTTGCTGTGAGCAATGGTCCGAGAACCATTGCGCTCAGTGTCACTTCGACAATCAGCGCGGGTGCAATTCTGAGCGAGCGAAATAGGAGAAAGGCCAAAGTGTTCTGCGTACGAAAGGCGCTCCCGGTAACGAGATAACCGCTGACGATGAAGAACATCGGAAGCACCGGGGTGATCAGGATCCGATGAAGCGGATTGGCGGCAAACTCTCCCGCGAACTCTGGTCCCCAGCACACCACGAAGGAGTGCAGGATGAATACCCAGAGTGAAAGTAGAAGCCTTAGCGCGTCGAAACCAGGTCCTACTCCTTCGTTGTCTTGAAGAATCTCATTGACTGTTAAAGCAGACCTTCCGCTCATGGGCTCCGCAACTCGGGTTCTGAGATATAGCGCAGTTTTCTGGTGTGGCCTCAAGGCAATTACCTACCTTCGAAGACTCATCCCACCTTCCCGCGGCGGTTGAGTCAACGCGATGTACACAGCAAAAGACCGCCCGCAGGCGGTCTGTCGCGAGGTGATTGATTGTAGAGTATCAGGCAGCTGCAGCTTGATTGCGCCGGCGTCGCCAAGCAACGAACCCACCGATTGCCATCACAATCCCCGGCAAGCCCGCACCGACGATCGGGCCGGGAACTGGGGATGCAGATATTACCGAGTGTCCGTAAAGTACAGCGCCGGTAGCAACATCGTTAGAGTTTTTGATTAGATAGCTGCCCGAGAACACGCCTGCGGGAAGATTGAAAGAGAAATAATCAGGCTTATCCCTCCCAATTTCGGTTTGAATGCCGAGCACGTAGTCGGTGTAAAATGCTGAGGCCGCAAAAGAAAAATTGCCAGAACTGCCCAGCTGTATTGTCAGTGGTACCACCCCGAGCGATGAAGTCGTATCTAGCGTCAGGTAGCCTGCCAAATTCAAAGGGTCGCTGCCGTTGCCATTCAAGGGATTGCCGTTGCCGGTCGCGTTGCAGCTACCAGCCGCGGAAGTACTGAAAGTTATAACAACGGGGGCACCGCAATCGACCGTTGCCGCATTCGCGCCCGACACAAGTGCTAGTAGCGAAACCGCCGCCAATCCGGCCAAACGACTGACCATGTTGTCCCCCTTAAAATTGAAAAACTATCGGTCCCGTGTAGCTGATTCGATGGAATCGGCTACTATGCCTTTTGGCCGGTCTTTGTCTCTCCCCAATCGCGCGGCCCCCGCGAGATGAGGAATTTGCAGGCGGATCAGCCCTTAGGCTTAGCCTTCAGCCCCAGCTCGACCAGGCGGCGGATGGCTTTGGAGCGGGTGGATAAATGGAGCTTTCTTCGCCTTATTGTCTGCCGCTCAAGTAGTTCGCTAGCGGTGATGAGGAAGGGCGCATCCATCTCTTTAACTGGATCCTCGTCGGTCATTTGCCCCTTGCCTTCAGCCCCAGATCTATCGGCCGACGGATGAACTCTGACCGACCGAAGCAATGTATTGAACCCGGGAACACCGTTCTCCGATTGACGTTATCCCTGGCGAGCAACGCCGCACTAACTGGATCAAACGTATGCGGGACTATCGCGTTTTAGAGCTTCGGCCAGACGGTCACGTCACCGGCCGATTTGATCTCTCTGCGTCGGATGATGATGCTGCCAAGGAGCAAGCCCGACAGGCGGCCTCCAGCCCAGACTTGGAGCTGTGGCGACAGGATCGAAAGATTGCGGAGTGGCGCGGGCAAAGGCCGAACTGGCTCAAGATCAGGCGGACGGCCTAATCGGGCTCTGCGCATAGTTGCTTCGTCGCGATGCACAGCAAAAGACCGCCCGTAGGGCACGCTTAATGCCGCACGATGGCGGCAAGATGCCTGAGGAGTGATTGGGCCGTTAATGCGTTCAACCGGAGCAGGGCCGTGGTTCCATCGATCAGGATAACAGTCACATCCACGATGTGCGGCTCCGGTCGGGCGACCTTCGCGACTAATGAAATGGCCAGCTTTTGATTCACGGAATCCCCCTCGAACCAAAAATATATCCACAAATATCCTCAGCTTTTGGAATTCACTTTCAGCCCCAGCTCTACATGCTGGCGGATGACCTAGACGAGCCGCAATGTTAATTGCCTGCGGTCTTGACCTTCATGCCGCTCGACAAAATCCTGAATGAAGGATGGCACATCGATCCCCTGGAGATCGCAGCGCCGGCGAAGTTCGCGAGCCACGTCCTCCGAACAATCCTCCGACCATCGTTCTTCAGTGTTGAAGGCGATAACGCGGATCGGATTGTTGTATTGGCCAGAAAGGAGGTCCTGAATAACGGTTTCCAAGTCCGTGGCTTCGTCGTAGTCGGCTTCTCGCCAGGCACGGCCTGATTTTCCGAAGTCCTCAGCTACGAGATAAACTGTTTGATCGTTGTCGCTAGGGATTATCGATGGCGTCCAATGAGATTTACGCATTACTGACTCCATTCAAAAACCGGGATCCGATGGTCGCAATTGACTAAAGGGATGTAGGCGCCCCCTTCGCGACCTCCAATCCTAGTGGCATTGCAAAATCCCACAAGTCTGGCCGAAAATGCCGCCAGGATAAGCACGAAAAGCCGAGAGGTACTTTGGGGCGGCCGCATCATGGGCGCCGAGATACGCGCCCAGGCGGCCCGGGAGGACCGCACAGAGGGCCATCAAGGAAGCCGACCGTGCCACGGCGGAGGCTTGGTCCCTCCGCATGGAGGTGACCTGCCACTGAGTATTTCCTCCAGATGGAGTTAGAG
>DAIMKE010000344.1:0-3161 GCA_036721875.1 Bradyrhizobium sp.
GGGCGATCAAGAAACTCGATATGGACGCAATGACGATGGTGCTGCGCGTCAGCGATCCCGGCATGTTGAAGAATTTGAAGATTGGCGACAAAGTCAAATTCGAAGCCGAACGTGGCCAGCAGGGAGTGACGATCACGAAGATGCACAAGTCGAAATAGGCAACTCTGGCGCTGAGGAGACGTGAAACGACCGGACGCGTCAAACGTGAATGCAGAGCAAACCGAACGAAGGAGTTGAAAATGAAGCCAAACAAGTTCGCAATCACCGCCCTTGCACTGTCACTCGCATGGTCGTCAACTGGCGCGCTTGCGCAGACCGCGATGGTCAACGGCGAAGTCAAGAAGATTGATGAGGCCGCGGGGAAGATCACTCTCAAGCATGGTCCAATCAAGAACCTCGATATGGACGATGACGGGATGACGATGGTCTTCCGTGTCAAGGATTCATCGATGCTCAAGCAGGTGAAGGTCGGTGACAAGGTCCAGTTTGAAGCTGAACGGGCGTCAGGTGGCATTACCATCACCAAGATGCAGAAAGCTAAATGAACGTCTGCCGGTGCCGCGCCTAAACGGATGCGGCACCGGTATCGGTTGCACGCATGCGCGACTATCTCCCTCTCGCAAGGAGCAACTGTGCCGCCTCCGTCCAACGGTTTAGCAAAGCTTGCGCAACAGGCGCCGCCACTCGTATTTGATCGTGCCAGCGGCCAACTGACGGGCGCAAGCCCGCTTGTTCGTGCTGCGGTCAGCGCGTTGCAGGCCGGATCGGCTGCGACGAAGGCGATGGGGCACCGCGGGTATGGCGTCGGGTGCCGAGTTGTCGGATCGGTCATGGCACCCCGCGAACTCCTCGTGCGATTGAACGAGGATGCGCTTTTTGCAATGCCTTTCTGCGACGCATACTGGAGCAGACTGCTCAATTGCAGCTACGATTATGAACGAGAGATCGAGGCGTTTCTGAGTGCCGCTTGTCAGGATCACTACACCTTGCTGGATTGCGGCGCCAATTTTGGTTACTGGTCCGTTCTTGCCACGAGCCGCCCGTTCGGCGCTCAGCAGGCGATTGCCATCGAGGCATCCAGCTCGAATGCCGAGCGTTTGAAACGCAACGCCGAGCTCAATGGGAATCGCTTTCGCTATCTGCATGCCGCCCTCGGCGGCCGAAGCGGCGAGATTGTGCGTGTCGCGGGCGCCAAGCACGAAAAGTTTGCAACCGTTCCGCTCACGCAATCAGAGCCAGGGTGCGTTGAGACTGTGTCGCTCGATGGGTTAGCCGAGGCAGGGCTGATCGATGCCTCAGGGCCGCTTGTCATCAAGCTGGACGTCGAAGGCGTCGAGATCGAGGCTTTGCGCGGCGGGCAAGGTCTGCTCAAAACTGATTGTGTCGTGATTTGCGAAGAGCATGGCTCCGATCGGACGCATGCGGTTTCGCGCTATCTCGCAGAAGAGACCTCGCTCAAGCGCTACATATTCGATGAGGAGAATGGCGTTTTCATGCAGCTTGAAGAGCTCGACGGTCTCGCACGAATCAAGAAGCATCCTTGGGTCGGATACAACGTCTTCGCCACGGCCAGCAAACGCTGGCGCGAAAGGCTGCTATCGGCGAGGTGGACATCCAAATGACCAAGCCGGACGACACCCGTTCGCAGCCACAATGCGCCGGTATTGCAGGGCCAGGCAGCGCTATTTTCGTGCGGAGGGCGCATATTTCTGACTGTTCAGCCATCGCGCAGCTGGCTCATGCGGCCAGCGGGGACGTGATTGAATTCATTCTGGGAGGCTTGGGTCAGAGATCGGCCGCGCTGAATGTTTACCGCCAGATGGTGTGCGAGCCCGGCGGCATCTTCTCGTTCGAACGATGCGTGGTCGCACTCTCCGGAAGCACCGTTGTGGGAATGGCGAACGCGTTTCCGGCGAGTCTGCTTCGTAACGAATACCCCGTTCCTAATCCGACCAGCCGCGACTTGCTGCTCCAACCCCGGTTCGAACTGAACGATTGGTCGAGCTATCTCCTCAACAACATCAGCGTTCTGAGGGATTGTCGACGAGCGGGCGTGGGAACCGCCTTGCTGAACGCGGTCGTTCGCGATGCGAGACGTGAGAAGCACGCCTCTTTGACGCTTCACGTCTGGGCGGACAACGAAGGTGCCGTCGCATTCTACCGCAGGTTTGGCTTTCGCCAACGTGGCCGCGCGCCGATTCCGTGGCATGTCGATTTGCCCCACGAGGGCGGAAGTTTGCTCATGAAGCTACCGCTACGCGCTCTCCCTAATGTGCCCTTTTTCCAAAACGAGGATCACGCGTGATCGCTCTTCCCTACGACTACTTCCTGATCGCTTGGTTCGCGCTCTCGTTTGCGTCCACCGCGTTCGTCGCCTTCGATCAATTCAACGGCAATCCCGAGCCGACGGTGATGAAGTGGGGTTTCATCCTGGTCACGCTCTATATGGGTCCGTTTGGACTGGTGCTCTACGTGCTTGCGGACAAGGAGCCGCGTCCGGGCGAGCACGAGCACTTCACTTCGCCGCTGTGGAAGCAAGGCGTCGGCAGTACGATCCACTGCGTAGCTGGCGATGCGACCGGTATCATTCTGGCGGCCGCCATCACGGCATCTATGGGACTGCCGATGTGGATCGACCTGATCGTCGAGTACCTCGCCGGCTTCTCCTTCGGCCTGTTCATTTTCCAATCGCTCTTCATGAAGAAAATGATGGGGGGCACCTACTGGGACAACGTCCGCAAGAGTTTCATGCCCGAATTCATCAGCATGAACGCCATGATGGCCGGCATGGCGCCGACGATGAGCCTGCTGATGATGGGCCGGGACATGCGCGCGATGGACCCCCTCGAATTGATCTTCTGGGCCGTGATGTCGCTTGGCGTCATGGTCGGATTTGCGACGGCCTATCCTTTCAACGTCTGGATGGTAAAGAAAAAGATCAAGCACGGCCTGATGACCGAGCGGGATGACGGCCGGCAGGGCAGCGGTCAGCGTCATGAAGGGCACGGAGGGGCAGCGGCGCCATCGGCCGGACATGGGCAGCAAGGCGCTGGACACCAGATGGCCAGCGAGGCCACGACACCTCAACTGGCAGCGCTCGCAGGCGTCACAGCGTTCTTATTTCAGGAATGGTTATCCCCGGTTTCTCGGTCAATCTTCGG
>DAIMKE010000344.1:3171-6485 GCA_036721875.1 Bradyrhizobium sp.
CGCGCGACGTCAACGGCTCCATCATGCCTCCCGGTATGATCGACACGTTCGATCTTTCCGGGGAAGCAATGAGAGAAATGGCTGCCGTCAAGCCTTCGCAAGTGACCTACGTCGCCTCGAAGGACGCCAAAGGAGATCAACTCCTTCAGCCGCGTGTGGAAAATGGCATCAAGGTCTTCGACATCGAAGCATCCGTCATTCGCTGGAATATTCTTCCCGAGGTTGCGGCTGAGGCCTACGCGTATAACCGGCAGGTCCCGGGACCGCGCCTGCAGTTGACTGAGGGCGACCACGTGCGGATCAATGTCCGCAACTTGCTTCCGGAGGGCACGACGATCCATTGTCACGGGCTGATCGTCCCGAACGAAATGGACGGGCCGGCAAAAATCACTCAAGATCCGGTGCCGCCTGGCTGCTCGTTCACCTACGAGTTCGAGGTTGGGCAGAGCGGTACATATTTCTACCATAGCCACGATCATCCGGACCGGCAACAGGCGTTGGGCCTCTACGGTGCGCTACTCATCTCGCCAAAAGATCCTTCGATGGAAGTGGAAGCTGACCAAGATTACACCATACAGCTGCAAGAATGGCTGAAGCGGGAATGGCTGACCTATCCGGCCATGCTGATGGAGGGAGCGCTACCGAATTACTTCACGATCAACGGCAAGGCTTATCCCTCCACTGACACGATCACCATGAAAGTGGGTGAGACGATCAAGCTTCGCTTCATCGGTACGAACAACAACTTCGTGCATCCGATGCATGTCCACGGCGGACCGTTCGAAGTCGTGGCGGTCGACGGCGTCAACCTCAAAGATAGCGCTCGCTATCAGGCCGACACGGTGAATGTTGGTCCGGGTCAACGTTACGACGTGGTCTGGACGGCAAGGCGGCCGGGCAAATGGCTCGTTCATTGTCATATCCCGCATCATACCGCCAACAACAATGTGGAACAGCATGGCGGCGGCGGATCGACGCTGGTTCTCGACGTGCGATAGGCCAATGACTAACCGTCAAATCAAGTCGACGGAACAGGACATGCCGACGTGCATCGGCGATGGCCTGCGCTGTTATCGGAGGTACCCGAACAGTATCGCAGCCTGGCCTGGCTCCAAAGGTGAGCGCAGGCAAGGCGACGCAAGTTCACCTCTTGATGGCTTGCGCGCAGATGTGCCGCATCGCCGCACGCTCATGCGCCATAGATCGCCTTATCCCCGCGCGCGTTCCCGAAGAGTGCGCTGCGACTTTGCTCCGAGCAGCGGAAAGGAATTGCAATGCGCCAGCAAAATGGAGGAATGCGTCGAAGCTGGTCGGTTTTGCTCAGGACGCTGTCAGGTGATCGCGATCCAATGCGGGGAGCCAACGATCAATCCGCTCACGGCAATGCGACCGAAGTCATGAACGCCTGCTGCGGACGTCGCCCCGGGACCTGGTCCGGATTCCACGCGCCACGATGAATTACATGACGAAGATCACGACACCGGAGGACCATGGGCCTGCTACCAAGACGCCCGCGAGGGACGGCCGTGACTTGAGGCTCGACCTTTTTCGAGGGCTTGCCAACTGGGCGATCTTTCTCGATCACATCCCGAACAATGCAGTGGCATGGCTGACGACCAGGAATTACGGCTTTAGCGATGCTGCCGACCTGTTTGTCTTCATCTCCGGCTACACGGCAGCCCTGGCTTACTCCAAACCCATGCGCCGCGATGGCTTTTGGGCAGGTGCAGTCAAGTTAATGCGGCGCGTCTGGCAAATCTATGTGGCGCACATTCTCCTGTTCGTTGTCTACGTCGCGGCGATCGGCTGGGTCGCGCAAACCTATCGTCACTCGCACCTTTTGGACGAATTCAATGTTGCCGGGCTCATCGCCAACCCGATTGGGTATCTCACCGCGGGGCTGCTGCTCAAGTTCAAGCCGTTGAACATGGACGTGTTGCCGCTCTATATCGTCTTGATGGCATTTTTTCCCGTAGTGCTGCGCGCGATATTGGCGTTGCCCAACGCCACGCTCCTCTGCTCGCTTGGCCTGTATTTTCTTGCACCCTTGCTTGGCTGGAATCTGCCCGCTTGGCCCGAGGGCGTCTGGTATTTCAATCCTTTCGCCTGGCAGCTCCTGTTCGTGCTTGGCGCGTGGAGCGCTCTTGGGGGAGCGACGCAAGCGGGCTGGTTGTTAACCTCTCCGGCGGCGCTGGGCGTCTGTATCCTTTACCTGGTCTTCGCACTGATCGTGGCGCTGCCGCAAAATTTGGGGATGCAATCATCCGCGCTCGCCTCGGTGTCGAATGGCTTGGCCATAGACGACAAAACCAATCTTGCTCCCTCACGTCTTCTGCATTTTATGGCCTTGGCCATCCTGACTGTTCACCTCGTACCTCGCCGCAGCCGCTGGCTTGGCAGTCCAGTCCTGCGTCCCATGCTGCTCTGCGGGCGCCATTCGCTCGAGGTCTTCTGTGTCGGTATCTTCCTGTCGTTCGTCGGCCATTTCCTGCTCGAACTGATCTCCGATTCTTTGCCTATGCAGCTCGCTGTGAGCATCGGCGGTATCGCGATTCTCATTGCAGTCGCCTGGCTGAGATCATGGTCGCCCAAGGATTCGCGGAACCCTTCAGGTCCGGATCCTTCCAGCGCCGACGCAAGACGACAATGACGGAACATGCCGCAGGAAGGCGGACAATCGGAGCCTCGATCTCAGGATGGCTGAAGAGCGCAGTTTTTCGGGTGCGCGTCGGCGCCGCGCGCTTGATATACAACCGCATACTTCTGTCCATGGTGACCGATGTTGAGTGGTGCTCTCGCCTATACCCCTTGCTTGATTCCGATTTTGGCGAGCAGGTGCTGATCGTCGGGCCGCAGAGCTTTGCGGCGGCATTGTCCTTCGCAAGGCGCCACCCAGATGTCTGCTTTGTTGCAGTCGAGCCGCACGAAAGTCGACGGTACGCGCGCTCTGCGCGGCGCCGAGACCTCAACAATGTCAACCTTATTGAAGTGCCCGCGAACGCGGAGCTTCCATTCACGGACGAGGCATTCGATACGATCGTCTGCAATTTCGCCCTGCATAGCCTGGTGCCGGTAAATAAAATTGCGCTGCTGCGGGGCCTTACACCTCTTTTGCGCCAGGGCGGTCGTCTCCACGTCGTCGAGTTGGTCCGGCCAGCTGCGAGCCGAGAAGCCAAGATGCTCGGCTTTGCGGCGGTGCTCTGGGGAACTGAAGCTGTTGCACCGCATTTTGATGACACCTGGCGCAGCTGCCTGTCGCTGGCCGGGTTGCGAGCACTGGCGCCGGACCGGTCGTTTTCGATCGTCGCGGGCAG
>DAIMKE010000345.1:0-6480 GCA_036721875.1 Bradyrhizobium sp.
AGAGCGGATAGGCCATGCGGTCGTTGGCGTAGAAGCCCTGCATGGTCGGGTGGAACTTGAAGCCGCGGACGCCGTATTCCTCCATCAGCTTCTTCGCCTCGCGCACGCCGAGCTTGCCCTTGTGCGGATCGATGGAGACGAAGGGGATCAGCACGTCGAGATGTTCGGAAGCCACTTCCAGCATTTCGTAATTGTTGTAGCGGCGGAAGCCGGTCTCGCGCTCGGCATCGACCGGGAAGATCACGGCTGCGATATTCTTCGAGCGGTAGTAGGCCGCGGTTTCCGGCACGGTCGGCGGATGCTTGTGCGGCGACTTGAAGTAATCCGCCATCTGCGCCTGGAAATCGTCATAGCCGTCGTCGCCATGCATGCCGCAGGGCTCTTCCGCATGGGTGTGTATGTCGATCGCGACGACCTTCTCGATGTCGGGCAGTTTGAGCTTGGGCATTGGCGCTTCCCCGGCGGCTTGATTTTTCGGTCTGGAAAATTGATTATACTATATAACAAATTCCGCAAGGCGGCAGAAGTGGATCGGGCGGAAACAGGGGAGGATGGCATGGCCCAAGTCGAGGCCTTTGAGACCGATTTCTGGAAAGACGCCAATTTGCGCAAGGCCTGGGACGACATCGTTCCGGGCGAGCCGCGCAAGACCATTCCCTACACGCTGACCAGACAGGCGATCGAACTCTACTGCAAATCGGTCGGCGAGGATCATCCGATCTATTTCGACGAAGCTTACGCCAAAACCACCCGCTATGGCGGGCTGATCGCACCGCCCTCGATCCATATCCTCCTGATGTTTTCCTGCACGCCGGCGGACGACTGGATGCGCTCCCCGGGCACCGTCAATGCCGGGCAGTCCTGGAGCTACAATATCCCGGCGCGCCCGAATGACGTCATCACATTGCAGGCACGCGCGCTCGACAAGTTCATCAAGCGCGAGCGGCTGTTCGTGGTGCACGACAACGTCTTCTTCAACCAGCGCGGCGAGGTGATCTGCTCCGGCCGCGGCTGGACGATCCGGCCGGAATAGGGGAGGACGCCATGACCACGACGTTCGAAAGTCTCAACGCGGGCGACGGTATCGAGGGGCCGGCCTTCGCGGTCAGCCGCGAATCCATCCGGCTGTTTTGCGATGCTTCGCTCGACTACAACCCGCTGCATCTCGACGACGAGTACATGAAAGGCTCGTTCGGCAAGACCAATTTCGGCGGCATCATCATGCACGGCATGAACAATTTCGGGCTGATCTCGCGCATGATCACCGACTGGGCCTATCCAGCCGGCGCCATTCACCGGCGGCTGGAGACGAGGTGGGTCAAGCCGGTCCGGCCCGGCGACACCATCCAGCCAACCGGGATCATCAAGTCGAAGCAGGTGACGAAAAGCTCGCGCTGGGTGCTGATCGACGTCATGGTGAAGAACCAGGCGGGTGAAAAAGTCGCCACCGGCGAGGCCATGGTCGAGTTCCCTCCGGACTGAATCCGTCAGTTATTTCAACGAGCGGCCGAAGGCACGGGGCCACTGGGCCGGCACGAACGGTGCCGGAATCGGCCTATTCGGATTGACATTCGGTGCCGCGATGGCTTAGAAACCGCCCCGTCCCGGGCGGTTGACCGCTGGCGGGATTACTCCCATTTTGCCACTTTCGGGTAGCTCAGGTTCGGCCTCCAACACGGCCTTTCAAAGCATCAGGATTGTCCCATGAAGGTCCGTAACTCGTTGAAATCGCTGCGTGGTCGCCACCGCAACAACCGTCTGGTCCGCCGCAAGGGCCGGGTCTATGTGATCAACAAGGTGCAGCGCCGCTTCAAGGCGCGTCAGGGCTGAGCCGGCCTTATTTTTTCTCCGGCTTTTTTCTCCGGCGCCTCGCTTCCTTCACAGGTCTTTGACGACGTGCTGCTTTGCAGCGCGTTTTTCTGTGTCTAGACTTGCTCCATGGCATTGAGATTCCCGGTCACCCGTAACTTCCGGATCGCGATCCTCGCCGCGGCTGTTATGGCCGCGCCTGCAGGCGCTTCTGCCCAGAGCGATCAGAACGACCCCAGGGTCGTCCCGCCGCCGAAAGCCCAGAAGAAATTGCCGGAAGCGCCGAGCAAGCTTCCCAAGGTCGGCTCCGATCGCACCCGCGGACTCGATTTCCTGTTTGGCGCGCTGAAGGCTGCGCCCGATGAAGCCAGCGCCAAGCATGTGGAAGCGCGGATCTGGGCGGTTTGGCTGCAGACCGCGAGCGATACCGCAGCGCTGCTGATGCTGCGCGCCAAGGCCGCGATGGACGCCCAGAAGCCGGATGTCGCGCTGAAGCTGCTGGATGCGGTCGTCAAGCTGCGTCCCGATTACATCGAAGCCTGGAACCGGCGGGCAACGATCTACTACCTGAAGAACGACTATGCCCGTTCGCTCCAGGACATCCGCGAAGTGCTGGTCCGCGAGCCCCGCCATTTCGGCGCGCTGGCCGGGCTTGGCATGATCATGCAGGACATCGGCGACGAAAAGCGCGCGCTCGAAGCGTTCCGCAAGGCGCTCGCCGTCAACCCGCACCTCGAAAAGGTGCCGGAACTGGTGAAGACGCTCACCGAGAAGGTCGAGGGCCGCGATATCTGATCTGAAGCGCGTAAGATCGCGCCTTATCAGACAGTTCGCCGTTAACCCTGATCATCTACCGTAGTCCGCAGGCAGAACGGTTGCGCAACTGGCGCGCTATTATCCGCCGACTGCGTGACAGGAGCGAGCCATGAAACAATTACTGTTGGCCGGCGCGATGATGGTCGCGACCGAAACCTGCGCTTTTGCGCAAAGCGGTTTTTGGGTCGTTGGCGACAACGCGGCCGGCAAATGCGAGATCGTTACGAGCAATCCCGTCATCAACAGCCAGGTCGGCGGCAACATCACGTTCGGAAGCGGGCCATACAAATCGATGGACGACGCCAAGCTGGCGCGTTCGAACATTTCCGAATGCCCGACCGTGCCCGAACCTCCCGCCGAACAGGCGCCGGAGGAGGGGAAACCCGACTAACCTAGTGGATGGCGTTGCTGCCGCGGGCCATGCCGTCGAGGCCGACCGCTGCATAGAACTGCGCCAACTCCGCCTCAAGCTGCTCGTTCACCTGCAGCAGCGCCTTGAGCGCACCGCGGATGTCGCCATTGCAACTTGCTACGATCTGGTCGATGGCCGCTTCGCTTGCATCGGTAATCATGGGGTACTCCTCCGAATATACGCAGAACCAATTTGTAGTCGGCAACCCCGTTCCTGTGGATTTCGGGCACGACGCGCGCGTTGGCTACATTCACATCAGACACGCCCAGACATGGCGAAAGTGTCGACGCAATTGTATAAACCCGCCGATGACGTCCTAATGACCCCGCTATCCACAGAATTGCCGCCTTGTGGACAACTTCCGAAACCAGCAACAGATCGCACCGTAGCTTGCGGATGCGAAAGTTCATCCGGACATTTCCAATGGTGGCAGTGATTGTCGTCGCAGTGGTGGCGGTGCTGGCGCTGGTCACGCAGGCCGGAGTCTGGCTCGCGCAGCGGGCGCATCCCGCGCAGGGCAGGATGGTCGGGGTCACGGGCGGCGCCCTCCATGTCGTCGATCTCGGCCCCCGCGACGCGGCGGGCCCGCCGATCGTGATGCTGCATGGCGCAAGCTCCAACCTCGAGGTGATGCGGCAACCGGTCGGCGAACGGCTCGCCCGGGACCGCCGCGTGATCCTGATCGACCGGCCCGGTCACGGCTGGAGCACCCGCGACCGCCTCGAGGATTCGACCCCCGAGGTCCAGGGCCGGATGATCGGGGAGGCGCTGGCCAAGCTTGGCGTCGACCGGGCGGTCTTCGTGGTGCATTCCTGGGCCGGGGCACTGGGGACGCGCATCGCGCTGGATCATCCCCAATCAGTCGCGGGTCTGGTGATGCTGGCGCCGGTAGCCTACCCGTGGCCGGGCGGCGTCGGGCGATACAACAGGATCGTGACCACGCCGGTCATCGGCCCGCTGCTTGCCCACACAATCACGCTGCCGCTCGGCCTGTTGCTGGCGGAGCCTGGCGCCCGCAGCGTCTTCCTGCCGCAGCCGATGCCGCCGGGCTATGTGAGAAATACCGCGACTCCGCTGCTGCTGCGGCCGCGTGAGTTCCTCGCCAATGCATGGGACTTGATGACGCTGAAAGCCGCCGTCGCCGAACAGGCGCCGCGTTACCCGCAGATCAAGGCGCCGATCACGATCATCTCGGGCGATGAGTCCGACAAGACGGTTTCGACCAGCATCCATTCGCGGCCGCTCGCCGAGAACGCGCCCGATGCAAGGCTGATCGTGCTGCCCGGGGTCGGTCACATGATCCAGAACGCCGCGCCCGACCTCGTGATTTCGGAGATCGAGGCGATGGTCGCCCGGACCATGCAGTTCGCGGGGGCAACGGCGGCGAACTAGTGCCGTAGCTTTCTTCTCATCCAGCGCACCGAATTGGCCATGCGTTTCGGGCGCCATGAACTTTCCTTCCCGCCCAATTGCCCCGCGACGGAAATCGGCGGTATGGAGGTACGAACGCGTGAACCTTCGCCCATGGCCATGACTGCCGACGATATCCTGCAGCATCCAGCGCTCGAACGATGCGTTCGGGTCCAGACACAATCGCTGCTGTCTATGCACGAGACCAGTCCGCGGGTGGCCTCGCTGTTTGGGACGCACCAGCGCTGGTTGATGGCGCACGCGGCGCTGGCTCAGTATTTTCGCAAAGAAGCCGATGAAAAGGGTGCCGGGCTGCTTGCCGAGCGGTTCCTTGAAATCGTGGAGCGTGACGGCCTGGCGAGCCGCAACACGGCGTCGGCGTTTCTCAAGGAATTGCTGAAATACGAAATTGTCCGTTTTGTCGCCGACAGCGAAGGCCGGCGCCACCGGCCGGTGGAACCTGCGCCGGCGGCAAAGATGGCGCTGTTTCGCTGGCATGAGCTGCATTTTGCGACCCTTGACGGATTGGACGGCGGCGCCAGGGTGGCAGCGTTCCACGCGCGGCCTGCCTTGCTCGGCGTCATCCAGCCCCTGATCGCCGATGGCCTGATCGGCTCCGCAGCTGTTCGCGAGCCGGGGGGTACCTTCGAACTGTTTATCTGGATCAACGAGGGCGGGTTGGTGATGGATCGTCTGATCGTCGGATGCGAGGAGGGTGCCGGCGACCGCGAGCGAATTCAAACCGACGTGACTTCGGTTTCGGGATTGGCGCGGCGCTTCAACCTGTCGCGGACCCAGCTCGGGCGCAAGTTTGCCGAGGCGGAGGCGATGGGCAGCATGGGCTGGTCGGGAGTACGTGGACGGTCGCCGCTCTGGATGTCGTCAGGCTTCCGCCGCGAATATCACGAAGTCCAGGCTGTGAAGCTCTCGATCATCGACGCCGCGTACGAAGCCTGCACCGCGCATGGCCCGCGCGCTGATGTCAGCCCGGCCATCGCGTAGCGGCATTTCGATCCGGCACGGTCTTGCCTGCACGATCCGCCGGTGAAACGGCGGATGACTTGGTGTACTGCGATGCGTTAGCATTGCGCGCGGGATTCCGCTGCTCGGCCCGCTGAAGCAAACCGAAGCTGGAGCGGTGACTTCTGAAGAAAAATCATCGCGATCCAGGATGAATGTGAGAGTTGGGATCTAGGGCAGCCTACCTTCGAGGGAGAGCCCCATGTACGCCGCCATTCGTCAAGGCAAGGCAAAGGCCGGGCAGGTCGAAGAGCTCACACGCAGGATCAAGGAAGGCGCGATACCCATTATCAGCGGGGTCGAAGGCTTCATGGGCTACTACGTGGTCTATGCGCCCGACGACACCGTGATCGCGATCAGCCTGTTCACCAACTACGCCGCGGCCGAGGAGTCGAACAGGCGCGCGCTGGCGTGGATCGAGCAGGAACTCGCACCGCTACTGACCGGGCCGGCCACCGCGATGGCCGGGCCCGTGATCGTGCATACGCTGGCTTGAGGCCTCGAGCGCGCGACAGGGGGCGCGGTTCTGCGGGGCGCAGAACCGCTGCCAACTTCACTTGATCTTGCCGTCCTTGTCATACTGCGCGAGGAACGCCCAGAGATTGCCGGCTTCCGTTTCGTTCTTGATGCCGGCGAAGATCATCTTGGTGCCGGGAATCTTCGCCTTCGGATCCCTGATGTATTCGAGGAAGACCTCCTTGTTCCAGGTGATGCCGGAATTCTTGTTCGCTTCCGAATAGGAATAGCCCGCCGTGGTGCCGGACTTGCGGCCGTCGAGCCCGTTCAACTCCGGACCGACCTTGTTCTTGGCGCCTTCGCCGACCGCGTGGCAGGCCAGGCATTTGTTGAACGAGGTTTTTCCGGCGGCGGCATCCTGCGCCAACGCGCCCGTTGCTGTGGCCAGAGAGGTAACGACAACCAGCGCGCTCAAAGTCGATGTTTTCATGTGGTGCTCTTCATTTCTTCCCGGGTAGAGAGGCGGACGTCTTGTGGCAGGCCCGCCTGGATTGGAC
>DAIMKE010000346.1:0-6474 GCA_036721875.1 Bradyrhizobium sp.
TGCCGTGGTCGACATCGAGCAGCGCGCCCTGCGCGCCCTCGAACAGGATGCGCTTGCCCTCTCGGCGCTTGATATCCAGCAGCCGCCACACCGTCTCGGTGTAGGGCAGCAGCTTTGGCGCCAGCGCCGTGAGTTCCTCAAGAATGCCGCCGCCGTCGATCTCCTCCAGATTGAGCCCGCGGCGCAGCGCGTTGTGATGCGCCAGCAAACGGTCGATCTTGTGCGGCAGCGTGTCGAGGTCGGCGAGGTCCATCAAGCGGATGGCGCGGCGGCCAACCTTGTCTTCATAGGCCGGACCGATACCGCGGCGCGTGGTGCCGATCGCGGTTGCGGTGTTGGACGATTCGCGTAGCGCATCAAGTTCGCGATGCAACGGCAGGATCAGCGTGACGTTTTCGGCGACTCGCAGATTGTCCGGGCTGATGGCGACGCCCTGCCCCCTCAGCTTTTCGACTTCGTCGAGGAAAGCCTGGGGATCGAACACGACGCCATTGCCGATCACCGCAAGCTTGGAGGGACGCAGCACACCTGACGGCAGCAGCGCCAGCTTGTAGGTCTCGCCATTGATGACGAGCGTATGGCCGGCGTTGTGGCCGCCCTGGAAGCGCACGACGATGTCGGCCTGCTCCGACAGCCAGTCGACGATCTTGCCCTTCCCTTCGTCGCCCCACTGGGCGCCGACGACGACAACATTGGCCATTTCTAAGGTGTTCCCTGCGACTCTGTTGGTACCAGCATGAAGGTTCCGGCAAACCGGTAGCCGTTGTTCCCGATCATGCGCTAGCCTTGCCCAGCCAAAATCACGGCCGGGGCCGTTTGCATGCAAGACAGCCCCACCGGATAACGGAAGCGGCTGATCTAGGCAAGCAAGAAGGCGGCTTTATGGGGCCTTCGACGGTCTACAACCCATTGAAACCCCGTAATATTTGTGAACGGCCACAGCGCCTTCCAGGCCCCGTGGCATTAACATTCGGCAACGACGGAACGGCAATGTCCAAAACCACCCGCGCAACCCAGACGCTGGACAAGCTTGGCGTGAAATTCACCCTGCACACCTACGATTACGATCCGGACGCCGAGAGCATCGGGCTGCAGGCGGCCGAATCGCTCGGCGTCGAGGCCTCCCGCGTGCTCAAAACGCTAATGGCCGAGGTCGACGGCAAGCCGGTCTGCGCCGTGGTACCGTCGGACTGCGAGGTAAGCATGAAGAAACTCGCCGGCGCCTTCGGCGGCAAGGCTGCCAAAATGATGCGCCCGGCCGATGCCGAACGCCTGACCGGCTACCATGTCGGCGGCATCAGTCCGTTCGGCCAGAAGAAGCGCGTGCCCGTCGCGATCGAGGAAACGGCGCTGGTCCACGCCAGCGTGTTCCTCAACGGCGGCCAGCGCGGCCTGCAGGTCGAACTCAATCCGAACGACGCCGTGAAGGCGGCCGATGCGATCGCCCGGCCGCTGACGGCATGAGCCGGTTTTTCCAGCCGTCCTCGACGCTATCCGAAAAAGCGTGGCTATTCGGAAAGCTTGGGCTGCGCTTGCGCCCATAGCATCGCCTCGACGATGGCCTCGCGCAGTTTCGGGCGCAACTCGTCGTCACACTCGATGAATGCGAGAATGGAATTGGCGCGAACGGCGAATCTGTGGCGCGTTTCGGCTTCGGCTTCTTCGGCCGATAATGGCTTGCTCAAAGGAAATGACCCATCGGTTGCATGATTCGACCTCACGGACAGGCGAAGCTTTTTTTCATCGGCAAGCGCCTGCAGCCGTGGTCCCACGATCGAACGGATGCCCGGAGCATGGTCGGCTCTGATTGAATCAGGATCGATCATGCGCCAGGCCTTGTGTGTTGATGCCTTGTGTTGACGCGGTTTCTGCGCAGACAAGTCCACGCCATCTCCGCAAGACCTGATTGGCCGACCCGTATCCATCCCCGGGTCAAGGCCGGGGACATGCTTCGCTCGAAAACGCTGTAATAACTCGGAAAAAACGGAACAATCCGGAAAAACCCGCCACCGTTGGCGGAAAAATCCAAGGTTGGATTGAATAGATCAATCTCCCTTAGATTGCATATTTGCATGGGTCTTTGCAACATCAAACAAGCGGCAAGAAGCAAACACCGAGGCACGCGCCAAGGCATGCCCGCATGGGGGCGATGCGCCCCCGCCATTGATGAACCGGCCAAATCCGTGTCTGTGACACCGCCGGGTCACATCTCCGGCCCGGCGACCTCGCCGGGCGGGCCGCGGCGCCATGAACCGGGCCCGTTTCGCAGATGTCGGCTTCCGAACCCACCACTTCCACACCAGCCGGAAACTGGCTCGCCAACCAGCCTTACCTGCTGCTCAGCATCACGGCGCTGTGCTGGGCCGGCAACGCCATCGTCGGGCGAATGGCTGCCGGCCACATCCCGCCGGTCACGCTTTCCTTCCTGCGCTGGTCGCTCGCGTTCCTGATCATCCTGCCGTTTGCCTGGAAACATCTGCTGCACGACTGGGGAGCGATCCGCGAGCGCCTCGGCATCATGATCGTGCTCTCCATCACCGGCATCGGCGCGTTCAACACCCTGCAATACTGGGCGCTGGAGCACACCCAGGCGCTCAACACGCTGCTGCTGCAGTCCGCCGGGCCGCTGGTCGTCGCAGTCTGGTCGCTGGCGCTGCTCGGCATCAGGCTGACGCTGGCGCAGACCGCGGGCATCATGCTGTCGATGGCCGGCGTGCTTATCATCCTGATGCATGGCGACCTCACCAAGCTTTCCAACATCGAGTTCAACCGCGGCGACCTGATCTTCCTGATCGCGCTCGCGATCTTCGGGCTCTACTCGGTGCTGTCGCTGAAGCGGCCCGGCATCCACGCATTGTCTTTCGTCGCATTCACCTTCGGCGCCGGCGCCGCCTGCCTGATTCCGCTGTTCGTCTGGGAATTGTTCACGCGGCCGCTGATGCGGATCGACGCCGCTAACCTGCTGTCGCTGTTTTACGTCGCGGTGTTTCCCTCGACGATCGCCTATCTATGCTTCAATCGCGGCGTGCAGCTGATCGGGGCCAACCGCGCCGCGCCGTTCTTCCACGTCGTGCCGGTCTTCGGCACGGTGATGTCGATCATCTTCCTCGGCGAGCACCCGCAAGTGTTCCACTTCATCGGCTTCGCGCTGGTGCTGACCGGGGTGTTCGTGGCGTCGCGGAAGCCTCAAACTGGCTAGCGCGTGAATTCAAACCAGCCGTCCTGCAAGTGCCAGGCCGCCAGGCGTGTTCCGACTATCTTGATGCTGGGCGAGTCACCTGCGGAACAGTCCGCCCACCGCACTCCCTACGCCTCTCCCAACGCCTCCCACCACGCCGCCGATCGCGCCGATTGGACCGCCGACACCACGCGATTTGCGGGCACGCCCCGCCGTGCGACGGCGGTCTTGACGGGCTGATTTGCCGGCCACCTTCGCGACGTCCGTTAGCACCTTGTGCTGGGCGGTGTTCAGGAAGCCGGTCGCAGGGTAACCTTGCTCCTCCTGCCAGCGCGTGATGGCGGCGCGAGTCGATTCGTCGAACTTCCCATTGACCCTGGTGTCGAACCCGAGCCTGGTCAGCCCACGTTGCACTTGGCGACGCTTTGCCTTGGTGAGGCCGATCTGTTCCTCGGCTTCCTGAGTCGCTTCGTCGGTCGCGATCGCCGTAACAGCGGGTGCCGACGTCTCGCGAGGCGTGCTGCTCAGACCAGCCTTGGCAAGGTGCGCGCTGTCGACGATCGCAAGGATGGATATTGCCAGGATCAAGGCGCGCATGGCCTTTCGTCCGCCCTCAAGTCTGCCGATGTTTCGGTCTGGAAAGCAAAGATACACCGCACCGTCCTGAACTATCAACATCCGGCGGCGCCACTCCGCTTCGTCGCGGGGGTAACAGTTTTCAGAGGGAGACGGTTCCCCGGCCTCGCGCCATTGTTACGCCGCATTGCACGCAGGGCATGGGATCGGCCCACCGCCCAGACTCTCAGGGACGTCTGGAGCCAGCGCCGCCGAGGCCAGCTTCTGGGCCACAAGAGTCCGGCCGTGGCAGCAATACAGAAAGAGAAAACTTACAAGAACGGTTGGCCCGCAAGCGCGCGATTGAAGGCATATGCCGTAAGTGTGCTCCAGACGGCTGCGATGATCCAGATCAGGACGAGCGCGATCGGGCCAGACGCGAAGCGTTCAATCGCAAGGCCCGCGATGGGCAAAACCTGCATCATGTGCGTCGCCAGGAAGTGGGGCACTCGAAGATCCCCGACAGTTCTTGACCATCCGAAAAACGGTACGCGAGCGGCATTCGCTTCTTCAATTCCGACGTGATGCGAGAGCGCTGCCCCCATCCGGAACGCAACGATGAGCGTCAGAACGGTACCGCCAATCAGGCCGAGTGCGATAGCAGTGCGTAGCACTGAGCCAACGCTGGACGCTTTATCCAACCAAACTGCGAGGCCGACCACACCGGCCGCCATAGTGATGAGGACCGCTCCCACAGCCATGAGCGCATACATGACAGTGTGGAATGGGGTGGAACGATTGAAATGCGACATCTGCAGACGTGCGGCCTGCACGGTCATGTACGCCAGTTCGAACCCAGCGCTCGCAACGGCAGCGACCGCAACCGCCAAAAGCAACGGAGAGGCGCGATATGAATCGCCAAGAGTGCTGGTCGCCAAGGCAAGTGTGGCAAAATGAACCGCCAAAGCTAGATGAAACTTCAATGGCTTTGTCCAGTTGCTTTCACCGGCGACCATGCGCTTATCGAAAAGCTGCAATCCGAGGACGAGGGCAAAGAGCACGACAAGTACTCCCACCGCTGCCCAATAGATTGTTTCCGTCCGTGCAAATGAATGATCCATCGGGAAGCCAACCGCGATTGTATCGTGCTACCGACATTAGAACGCTGCGCGGGTGGCCGTCGGATCACTTCCGGCCTATACTTGGTCAGACCGTCGTCATCGACTCCGGACGCATCTTCCACTAGGAGAGTCTTATCGGGTTGCAGCGAACGGGCTTCCGATCGAAACTGCCCGGTGAGGAATATCCGAGGTTTGATCGATGGTTGTTTGGTCCCCTTTGAGGTTCAACTGCGGACGGGAGATCGCAAATCGGTTTGTCATTGCGCCGATGACGACCGATGCTTCCCATGAAGACGGGACGGCTGCCGAAGACGAAATCGAGTTTGTCCGGCGACGTTCTGCCAGCGGGTTCGGAGCCACGATTTCCTCCGCCGCCTACGTCAAGCAGGACGGGCGCTCCTGGCAGGGAATCGGCGCGGCACATGATGGACATTTGTCCAGCCTCCGCCGGCTCGCCGAAGCGATGCGTGTCGCAGGAGGTCTTGCGATCCTGCAGATATATGATGGTGGCCGCATCGCGAAACCCGAGTTGATAGGCGAGCAATTCCTGCGTGCGCCTTCCGCGGTGGCATCGTTGCGGCCCGGGGCAAAGACACCGAGGGCGATGACCGCCGATGAGGTTGAAGGCCTGATTGCAAGCTTTCGAGACGCTGCTTCCCTCGCCCGCAAAGCCGGCTTCGACGGCGTCGAGATTCACGGCGCCAACCACTACGCGGTTCATCAGTTTTTCTCACCACGGGCCAATCATCGCACCGATGATTGGGGAGGCACGCTTTCAAAACGCATGAATTTTCCGCTCGCTGTCGCGCAAGCCGTCCGCGACGCGCTCGGTACAGAGTTGATCGCGGGGTTTCGCGTTACGCCATTCGAGGCCGAATCGGACGGCTATACGCTCGAGGACGCCAAGCAGCTTTGCAACGAACTTGCGAGGTTGAGTCTCGACTACATCTCCGTTTCGCTGGACGATTATCGGAACAGCCGGCCCATGAGAGAGACACGGGTTTACAATGGTCCGGTCGAGAAGAGTGATACGCCGGCAGAGAGCCCTATCACGGCAATAGCCCGCGTTGTCGCTGGCCGCAGCGCGATCATGGCGAGCGGCGGGATCAAAACATGCATGGATGCCGAGGGGGCGATCGGTCTGGGAGCCGACCTGGCTGCGGTCGGACGCGCCGTGGTGGTTGATCCGGAGTGGCTTCCCAAAGTCCGAAGCAGGAGCGAAGCGTCGATCCTTGCGGGACTGCCGAAGGATGAACGCGAGATCGCCAAGGCCTTGAGCATTCCTCCGCGAATGGTCGAATACCTGTTGAGCCGTCCAGGCTGGATTCCTCGCCTCTAGACTTGGCCTTTAGACTTGGCCGCCCCCCTTGTTCCGCATGGCCGGCTACGGTGACTTGCGGCGGCAAATCCGCTATCTGTCGAACCCGTTTCGCAAGGTTTTCGATGAGAGCGCGCGCCAGCAACGTAATAATCGGTACCCTCACCCTGGCTCTGATTGCCGGGTCGCTGGCTGCGTTCCTCACCTACCAGAAGCTCGCCGGCATCAAGCAGCAGGTGCCCTTCCGGGTGATCTTCGAAGGCTCGGCCTCCGGCCTGCGCAAGGGCGGCAGCGTGAATTTT
>DAIMKE010000347.1:0-6176 GCA_036721875.1 Bradyrhizobium sp.
GGCAAGCACCGAGCAGTATCTGCAAGCGACCGCCGGACACCCCGCCCGTGGACGTTTTTTGGTGTCGCGGCAGGTCTCCTGGCTTGCAGGTCGTCGTCGCTCCCCAGCCTTCCCAATGCGTAGCCGCATCAGTGACTCAACAACCCGGGGGCAACTCACTGCTTACAGTTGCGGGGGCAGCGCCGGACTCTCGCAGGTTAACACCGCGATGCACCGACTTCCCTCTTAGCTACCAAATCTTGCGATATGGCAGACCGTGACGTCTACATGTGGTGTTATTCGAGCGAAGGTGTCAATGGGGTCTGCGAGGCCTTTGCCCGCAATTTCAAAAAATCTTTACAAAGCCGGCAACGCGGGCGCAGGAGGAACAGATTCTGCCGCCGGTAGGAAGAGCTTTTCCCCGATATCCCAAGTGAGCACAGCCCGATCACGTCGTGGCGTAGGGCGCAAAGCGCGATCGCGTCTCGTCGATTCGCAACGCCCGGCCGATCGGGGGAAAGGCGCGCTGCGCGCAATCCGGACGCTCGCAGACCTTGCAGCCCATCCCGATCGGCGTTGCATTCGAGGTCTTGAGGTTGATGCCTTGCGAATACACCACACGCTCGGCATGCCGCACGTCGCAGCCAAGCGCGATGGCGAATGTCTTGGTCGGCGCGCCGTATTTGCCCCGCGGGTGCGAGACCGTGCGGGCGATCCAGAGATAGGTTCGCTCGTCCGGCATGCGCGCCAACTGAGTCAGGATGCGTCCGGGGCTGGCAAACGCTTCGTAGACGTTCCAGAGCGGGCAGGTGCCGCCGACCCGCGAGAAGTGAAAATCGGTCGCCGACTGCCGCTTCGAGATGTTTCCGGCGCGGTCGACGCGGATGAAGAAGAACGGCACGCCGCGCGCGCCCTGACGCTGCAGCGTGCTCAACCGGTGACAGACCGTCTCGAAACCGACGCCGAACTCGTATCCCAGCAGTTCGATGTCATAGCCGCGCGCTTCGGCCGCCGCCAGCAATCGTCCATACGGCATGATCAGCGCGCCGGCGAAATAATTGGCAAGTCCGATACGCGCAAGTCCGCGCGCCTCATCATTTCTGAATCCGGCGCCATCGACCAGATCAGTCAATTCCCGATCGAACGCCAGCATCGCGATCTGCGTTCCCAACTGGAAGGCACGCTGGCCCGGCCGCAGGCCGGGTGCCAGATAGAGCGTATTGGTTCGCGAATCGAATTTCCGTTCATTGCCCGAGGGCAGATCGTCGATCGTCTCGAACACCAGCCTGACGCCGTGACGCTCGGCCAGATAGGCCGCGAGCGCGCTATCCATCCGCCCGATCGGAAAGTCCATCGACTGCGCGAGGGTTTCGGCGGCTTCGTCGAGTTCGGCGATGTAGTTGTGACGGAGGTAGAAGAAGTCGCGGACTTCCTCGAACGGCGTCGACGGCAGCGCCGGCTCATCCGATTGCCGGTCCTCGCCCAACCTCGCTGCCAGCAACCCGGCCTGCTCGATCGACTGGCGATATTTTCGATGGATCGTCACCAGCGCCCGCCCGACCGCCGGCATGTTCATGGCCAGTTCGCGAAGCTCGACGGCGGCGATGGTTTCGCCAAAGGCCGCGTCCGACAGCGCCTCGCGCAAATCCGAAATCAGCCGCGCCTCGTCGTCCTCGGAGAAAACCTGCAGGTCGAGCCCGAACGCGGTGTTGAGCGCCAGCAGCACCTGCACTGTCAACGGCCGCTGGTTGTTCTCGAGCTGGTTGAGATAGCTCAGCGAAATGCCGAGCCGCTGCGCCAGCGCCGCCTGGGTCAGGTGCTGCTCCTCGCGCAGCCGCTTCAGCCGCAGTCCCATAAATGCTTTCTTCATTTCGGCCTCGACTTTGCAAACTTTGCAAATGCGCGAAAAACCTTCGCAAAACTACACTTTATCAGCCATTTTCAGGCATTTCTCTTTGCGGATATTTGCGAACCCATGACGGAAATACAAGCCGTCCGGAGTCGCCATGCGTCCTGACGCCCCAAAAATCAGCCTTACCGACGTAGTGTTCCCCGACCGCGCCAATCATTACGGGACGCTGTTCGGCGGCCATGCGCTGCACCTGATGGGCAAGGCGGCGTTCATCGCCGCGACGCGCCACGCGCGCCAGCACGTGGTGATGGCATCCACTGATCGCATCATATTCGCCGAGCCGGTCCGCGTCGGCGACCTGATCGAATGCGTCGCCAGCATCGCGCGTGTCGGCCGCTCATCGATGACGGTAGCTGTCGACCTCCTTCACGAAGACGCCCTCAGCGGACAACGCCGCCCGGCCGCGCGCGGCACGTTTGAAATGGTCGCCGTCGACGCCACCGGACGCCCGACACCGATTTCCGTTTCCCGACATAGCAACGATGTTCAAGAGGAAGCCGTCACGTGAAGCATCACAAGGTCCGCACCTACAAGTCCGCAGAACGGCTCGATCGCGCCGATCAACTCGCCTGGAAGATCGCAGCCGTTGCCGCCGACCCCGTGCGCGTTGAGGACGACGTAGCCGAGATGATCGGCAACCGGATCATCGACAATGCCGCCGTCGCCGCCGCTTCGGTCGCGCGGCATCCGGTCGTCAGCGCGCGGGCACAGGCGGAAGCGCGTCCGCAGGCCCAGGGCGCGACGATCTTTGGGCTGCCCGGCAGCCAGCGCTATCAGCCGGAATGGGCGGCGTGGGCCAATGGCGTCGCCGTCCGCGAACTCGATTTCCACGATACGTTCCTGGCTGCAGACTATTCCCATCCCGGCGACAATATCCCCCCGGTGCTGGCGGTGGCCCAGCATTGCGGATCGTCAGGCGAGGATCTGCTGCGCGGGCTGGCGGCGGCCTACGAGATCCAGGTCGATCTGGTGAAGGGTATCTGCCTGCACGAGCACAAGATCGATCACATCGCCCATCTCGGCCCGTCGGCTGCGGCCGGCATCGGCGCGCTGCTCGGGCTGCCGACCGAGACGATCTATCAGGCGGTGCAGCAGGCACTTCACGTCACCACCACCACGCGGCAATCCCGCAAGGGCGAGATCTCAAGCTGGAAAGCCTATGCACCGGCTTTCGCGGGCAAGATGGCCATCGAGGCGGTCGACCGCGTCATGCGTGGCGAAGGCGCGCCGTCACCGGCCTATGAGGGCGAGGACGGCTTTATCGCCTGGTTGCTCGGCGGCCCCAAGGCGGAGTACACCGTGCCGTTGCCCGAGAGGGGCGAACCCAAGCGCGCCATCCTCGATACCTACACCAAGGAACATTCGGCCGAATATCAGAGCCAGGCGCTGATCGATCTTGCCCGCAGGCTGGGGCCCAAAATCGGTGACCTCGCAGCCGTCGAAAGCATCGTCATCCACACCAGCCATCACACCCATTTCGTGATCGGTACCGGCGCCAACGATCCGCAGAAGATGGATCCGAAGGCGAGCCGCGAAACGCTCGATCACTCCATCATGTACATCTTTGCCGTAGCACTCGAAAACGGCGGCTGGCACCACGAGAAATCCTATGCGCCGGAACGCGCGGGCCGCCCCGGGACGATCGAGCTCTGGCGCAAGATTTCGACGGTCGAAGACCCGGAATGGACGAAGCGCTATCACAGCCACGACCCACGAGAGAAAGCCTTTGGTGGCCGCGTCGTCGTTACACTCAAGGGTGGCTCGACCATCAGCGACGAGATTGCGTTAGCCGACGCGCATCCGCTGGGCGCCCGCCCCTTCAGGCGACCAGACTACATCCGGAAATTCCGGACGCTGGCCGAGGGCGTGATTGCGTCCGCGGAACAAGACCGCTTCATCGCCGCGGTCGAGCGGCTGCCGTCACTTCGAGCCGGCGAGCTTTTGGAACTGACATTCGCAGTCGATCGCTCTCGGCTGGGCGCCGCGGCTACGCACGGCATTTTCGACTGGCCGGCTGAAACGCCAAACTCGCAGCAACGCGCGGCACGAGCTTAGGGAGGAACCGATGACTGACGTGAAACCCGTACCAAAGAAATCCGTGGCGCTCTCGGGCGTCGTCGCCGGCAATACCGCGCTCTGCAGCGTCGGCCGCAGCGGCAACGATTTGCACTACCGGGGCTACGACATCCTCGATGTCGCAGGCGTCTGCGAGTTCGAGGAGATCGCGCATCTGCTGGTGCACGGCAGCCTGCCGACCCGCGCCGAACTCGCCAACTACAAGGTCAAATTGAAATCGCTGCGCGGCCTGCCGCGCGCGGTGCTGAACACGCTCGAACAGTTGCCCGCGGCGGCACACCCGATGGACGTGATGCGTTCCGGCGTCTCGGCGTTCGGCTGCGTGCTGCCGGAGAGCCACGACCACAATACGCCCGGCGCCCGCGACATCGCCGACCGCCTGATGGCCTCGCTCGGCTCGATGCTGCTTTACTGGCATCACTACGCGCACAACGGCCGCCGCATCGAGGTGGAGACCGGCGATGACTCGATCGGCGCACACTTCCTGCACCTGCTGCACGGCAAGCCGCCGTCGGCGTCTCATGAGCGCGCGATGCACACCTCGCTCAATCTCTACGCCGAGCACGAATTCAACGCCTCGACATTCACCGCACGCTCGATCGCCGGCACCGGCGCGGACATGTATTCAGCGGTCACCGGCGCGATCGGCGCGTTGCGCGGACCGAAACATGGCGGCGCCAACGAGGTCGCGTTCGAGATACAGAAGCGCTACGCCGATCCTGACGAAGCCGAGGCTGATATCCGCCGACGTATTGCAGCAAAGGAAGTCGTGATCGGCTTTGGCCATCCCGTCTATACGATCGCCGATCCGCGCAACAAGGTGATCAAGCAGGTCGCCCATCAGCTCAGCGCCGAGAGCGGCAGCATGCGCATGTTCGAGATTGCCGACCGCATCGAGGCCGTGATGGCCGAGGCCAAGCGCATGTTCGCCAATCTGGACTGGTTCAGCGCGGTTTCCTATCACGCGATGGGCGTGCCGACGGCGATGTTCACCCCGCTGTTCGTCATTTCGCGCACTTCCGGCTGGGCCGCCCACGTCATCGAGCAACGGATCGACAGCAAGATCATCCGCCCCGCAGCCAACTATGTCGGCCCCGAGAACCGCGCCTTCATCCCGCTTGATGCGCGCGATCAGGCCTCCTCTCCGATGCGCGCCGCATAGGGAGAGCGTCATGCCGTATCTCGTCGCATCGGATCTTCCGCAAGAGAGCGCCGGCCGCCGCTTTCGCGCGCTGCTGCAGCGGCCCGGAATCCTGCGCCTTCCAGGAGCCCACAATGGGATGTCGGCGCTGCAGGCCAGGGCGGCGGGCTTCGAGGCGCTGTATCTGTCCGGCGCTGCCATGACGGCATCGATGGGGCTGCCGGACCTCGGCGTCATCACGGTCGATGAAGTCGCCTTCTTCATCCGCCAGATCGTCCGCGCAACAGGCCTGCCGCTGCTGGTGGACGGCGACACCGGCTATGGCGAAGCGCTCAACGTCATGCACATGGTCCGCGTCTTCGAGGAAGCCGGCGCCGGCGCCGTTCATCTCGAGGACCAGTTGCTGCCCAAAAAGTGCGGTCATCTCAACGACAAGAAACTCGCAGACGCCCGTGACATGGCCGCCAAGGTCGCTGCTGCTGCCAAGGCGCGCCGCGATCTCGTGATCATCGCACGAACGGACGCAGCCGCCAGCGAGGGGCTCGACGGCGCCGTCGCGCGCGCCAGGCTCTATATGGAAGCCGGCGCCGACGCGATTTTTCCCGAGGCGCTCAATACGGCCGACATGTTCCGCGCCTTTGCCGAGCGAATGCCCGGCGTGCCGCTGCTCGCCAACATGACCGAGTTCGGCAAGACGCCGTTCTTCACCGCGTCGGAGTTCGAGCAGATGGGTTACGCGATGGTGATCTGGCCGGTTTCCTCGCTGAGGGTCGCCAACAAGGCGCAGCAGCAGCTCTATGCGGCGATCGCGCGCGACGGCGGCACCCACAACATGATCGAACGGATGCAGACCCGCGCCGAGCTCTACGACACGATCAGGCTGCACGACTACGAGGCGCTCGATCATTCCATCGTCCAGACCATCGTTCCCTGGGAGATGCCGCAACGAAAATGATCCGTTGACTGCAACGCAAACTTGTCGATAAACCGAACGGGTCGTGGTTCTTCGGAGAGCGTTTTTCCGAAGCTAAGAGGGAAGCCGGTGCGGCCGAAGTGGCCAAAGCCGGA
>DAIMKE010000347.1:6186-6470 GCA_036721875.1 Bradyrhizobium sp.
CCCCCGCAACTGTAAGCGGCGAGCCGCTGTCCAACAAAGTCACTGAGACCCGAAAGGTCTCGGGAAGGCCGGACAGCAGCATTGACCCGCGAGCCAGGAGACCTGCCTCGACAACATACACGTCCTCGGGCGGGGTGTCCCGGTGGTGCGGTTGCGATTCCGCGCGCGCTTCCCGCCGTTCGGATTCCAGACGTGTCACTTCGGCCTTTGCCCCCAACTTTTGGGGTTAAGCCAATGTCTACTTCCACCATTTCCACATCAGCACTTCCCGTAGCTTCGCTCGG
>DAIMKE010000348.1:0-6469 GCA_036721875.1 Bradyrhizobium sp.
CCTGATACCGGCCGGGGAATTCGTCGATCGGACCGAGATAGCGGCCGAACGGGAAGAACCGCCATTGCCGCGCGTTGTAGTTCGCAAGCGGAATGCCGGAATCGTCCTGGATGATGGTGGCGCTGTTGGCAAGCAGCCAGTCGCGCACGACGGTGAAATTGCCGGAGTGCATCAGATAGGACGCGCTCTTGATCAGGCTGTTGCCGGGCGCTAGCGTCGCGCAGAATTTCAGGAAGCCGCTCGCCTTCACGCCGGAATTGGAAAGATCGGTCGAGAAGTAATACAGCGTCTTCTCCTGGCCGTCGCTGCCTGCAAAGATGATGCGCGCGCCGCGCGCAGCGTTCGGCCCGGGATTTTCGCAGGCGAGGTACATTGCGCCGTTGCTGTCCAGCGCAATCGGATCGACGCTCCTGATGGTCTTGCCCGAACGCGCCAGGAATACGTAGAGGATCGGCAAGGTGCCGCTGATCTGGCCCTCGCGCAGGTCGACCTTCATCTCCTTGGTGATGAAGAAGCTGAAGCTCAGGATCGAACCAAGCGAACGCTCGACGTTGTAGAGCGCCGACGCAATGCCGCCGCGCGGCAATCGCGTCAGGTCCGGCACCGATCCCACCGGCTCCAGCGCGCTCAGAACATAGGTCGTGGCCTTCGAATAGAACACGTCCGCATAGAGAAAATCCGGGCCCGAGAACATGTAGAACATGGTCGGCCGCGGCGCGGCGAGATTGGTGTCGGCCCAGGCGCGGATCTTCGAGAGCTGGCGCTGTTCGAGCTGCGCAAATGCGCCATCGAAGAACTTTGCATGGCGCTGCCAGGCGGGATCCGTGGTCAGCGGCACCAGCGGCGAGCCGGCGGACGGCATCATGCCGGCGAGAAACCTTGCGGTATCGTCCACCGTCGCGATATCGGCGCGACCGGGAAGCATGGCCGCGAACAGCATGATTGCAGCAAGTGTCGCGATGCGCAGGGAATGCAGCATGTTCATTCGCCACCCGCCGATGCGGCCACGGGGCCGTCGCCTGCCCGCCTGCGAAAGACGGCGTAAATGATCAGGCCCGAAATCATGATCAAGACACCAAGGGCTGACTGCAGCGGCCGCTCGGTCAAGAGGTAGTACATCATGAATCCGGTCACGAGCAGGAAGACTACGGGCGTTACCGGGTAACCCCAGGCGCGGTAGGGCCGCGGCAAATCGGGGCGCATGATGCGTAGCTTGATCACGCCGAGCACCGTGAAGAACGAGCAAAACAGCAGCGCGAACTGGATGAAATCGAGCACGGCCTCGAAGCTGCGCGTAAACAGCAACAGGCTCGCGACCGTGAGCTGAAACAGGATGGCGTAGGCCGGCGCGCCGCTGGCCGAGCGGGTGGCGAACGGCCGCAGCACCGGAATGTCCTCGCCCATCGTCATCATGACGCGCGGCCCGATCCACATCATCGCGCTGATCGAGGAGATCAGCCCGAAACAGATCATCGCACCGACGATGCGGCCGCCGAATTCGCCGAAGATGTAGCTGCCGGAAATCCGGGCGACGTCGATCTGGCCGGCGAGCTTGTCGATCGGCGCGGTGTACAGAAACACGGCGTTGAGTGCGACGTACAGCACCAGCACGACCAGCGTTCCAAAGAACATCGCCCGTGGCACGTTGCGCTCGGGCGACCTCACCTCGCCGATGATGTAAGTTGCCGCGTTCCACCCCGAGAACGAATACATCACGAACACGAGGCTGATCGCGAACGGCGCGCTGACGATATGGGCGAAGTCGGCAGAAGACGGCGCGAACGACACCGCCTGCGGCGTCGCAATCACAAATCCGCTGACGAGGAAGGCCACGATCAGCAGGACCTTCAGGATGGTCGCGACCAACTGGAATGTCGAGGAATGCTTGACGCCGGTGAGCATCACCAGCGACACCAGCCACACTACGCCGAGCGCGAGCGCCAGCGGCGGGGCATCCGGCAGCACCGACTTGCCGTACTCGCCGAACGCCATCGCCGCGAGCGCCACGGGCGCCGCAAAGCCCACGGTCGCCGAGACCCAGCCCGCCACGAAGCCGAAGGCCGGGTGATAGGCGCGGCCGAGGAAGTTGTACTCGCCGCTCGAGCGCGGAAACATCGCGCCGAGTTCGCCGTAGGAAAACACCCCGCACAGCGCGACGATGCCGCCGATGGTCCACAGCAACAGGATGGAAAAGCCCGACGGGATGTCCTTCACCTGAAAGCCGAGGCTGGTGAAGACGCCGACACCCACCATGTCGGCCACGACGATCGCAACCGCGACGAAAACAGAGATGCTGGAATTGCCGCTGCCGGCCAGCGCTCCGGGCCGGGCGACGCCACCCGTTTCTGATGCAGCCATACGGACCGTACCTTCAGCGCCCAACGCCCGGGAACGCATCGTGCAGGTTGACAGCAATCAATTCAAGCAATGTTAACAAGGGTTTAAATTGAGATGCGAAATAGGTTTCATGATACCTTTCACGCCCCTGGATTGCGAAAACATCGTGACGGTCCCACAATCGCGACACGATTCCATGGTCTCCTGACCGCTTCCGGATGGGGAGTTTTTCCGGAAGTTAACGCTGCCTGGACGGGTACACGCTTACGCTGGTCCACGGCGGATCTTGGGTGGATTTTTGGGGCAATAGGTGGATGGTCGGAGCCAATCCGAAATTCCAAATAGCTGACTGCGAGAATCGGCCGACATCCCCGGCCACGTCGCATCGTGCCCTGCCCCTTCGATGGCACTGGGCCGCCATGTTCGCACTATGCGTGCCGCTATCGCTTGGGCTTGTTCAGTGGGGCAAGGCGCCCGATGCCGCAGCGCTGGCCGCGAACACCGAAGGCGCACAATCCAGAGCCAAGGCGCAGGCCGCGGCCGATACGTTCGAAGACCGTTTCCCGCAGCCAAAATTCGCCGACCGCTTCCCGACCGCCGGAGAAAGCCTGCCGCAGATGTCGCGCGAGGTTGCGCTTGCACCTCAGCAGCGCACCGGGCGTAACGATCCCGTGCGGGTCGCGTCGCTGGCGCCAACGCTGAACCTGCCTGCTCCCACCGAGCGTGAGGAGCTGACCACGCTGATCAGCATGAAATCGTCAGCCTTCCCCTATTTCGGCAACAACCCGCGCTCCGAAGCGCCGTTCCTCAACATCTCCAAGGGCGACCGCAAGGGACGTCGCAGCAACAACGGCCGGGTCTACTGGCAGGACGAGACCTACAACGACAGCCGCGTGCTGGTGCACGTCCCCGAGACGTTCGACGTCCGCAAGCCGGGTGTGATCGTGGTGTTCTTCCACGGCAACGGCGCGACGCTGGAGCGCGACGTCCGCGACCGCCAACTGGTACCGCAGCAGATTTCGGATTCCGGCGTCAACGCCGTGCTGCTCGCGCCGCAGCTCGCGGTGAACGCGGCCGACTCCAGCGCCGGCAAGTTCTGGCAGCCGGGTGGCTTCAAGCGTTTCATCGACGAGTCTTCGACCCACCTCGCCCGCCTCTACGGCGATCCGAAGTCGGCGCAGGCGTTCGCGAACCTGCCGATCGTGATCGTCGGCTACAGCGGCGGTTTCCTGCCGACGGCCTGGAGCCTCGATGTCGGCGGCATCCCGAACCGCGTCCGCGGTGTGTTCCTGCTCGACGCCGTCTATGGCGAACTGGACAAGTTCGCATCCTGGATCGAGAAAAACCGCACCGGCTTCTTTGTCAGCTCGTACACCCGCTACACCAAACGGCGCGACCAGGAACTGATGCAGATGCTGCGCGACAAGGGCATCGCGGTCAGCGAAAGCATGGACGGCCCGTTGCGGCCCGGCAGCGTGGTGTTCGTGCAGACGCGCGACGGCATCACCCATCGCAACTACGTGACGCAGGCCTGGACCGAACATCCGGTCAAGGAAGTGCTGGTCAAGATGGCAGCAACGCCCGCGCTGACGAGGATTGCCAGCGCGCCGTGGGCAGCGAACCGCTAGTCGACATTTTCCCTCTACCAGGTCCTTCCAAACCGCCGGTGACCGATCGCGTGTTGATGTCGCGATTAGCGTCGTGCAGGACGGCTTTTGCAAAATTGAATTTCAAACGTAAATGGAACCGGCACCGGAGCGCCGAGCGGCCGTGCCTGTCGCAACGATCATCGACGAGGCGCCTTGCGCGCGTCATTTCGTCGGAGCCGGCCGCGATGGGAGGCCTTCGCTCACCTGAGGCGGTAGCTGGGGAAGCGCCGGCGGCTGCAACGGCCACTTCGCACCCGGGGCCTTCGCCTGCGCCACCCGACAGATCGCCGTCAGCTTCGTCCATGCCGATTCAAGCCCGCGCGTCTCGATCTCGAACAGCGACGACGTCGCCTTGCCATCCGGCAGCAGCGTGCTTTGTCCCATCCCCAGACGCGAAACGGCAAAGAGGCTTTTCATCGTGTCGGGCGTGATCATGGCGGACCATCCCTCGTACCCCCCGAACCGTATCGGAAAACGAGAAAACTGCGGCGGCTTTGCCGACCCCGCCGTCATCGCCACGATCCTGACGGCGGCGGCGTCCTTGCCAAGTTCGTCGACGAACACCAGTCGCGCGTGCATGTTTCTTTCGCAGAGAAGCTGCCACTCCAGCCTTCGAAAGCCATCGCTGTGCCTGACCTGCGCCATCTTGCGGATGGAGGGGCGCGGCGCCTTTTCCAATGTCCAGGCCGACTCTACAAAATCCCTGGTGTCGATCCGGAAGCGGTACAATTCCTGCCGCGTCAGGACCTGGAGGTTTTCGTGCCTGATGCTGACGGCCAGCGCGATGAGTTCCCGGCTGATGCCCATCTCGTCGACATAGGCATATGCCAGACGCTCCGCCTCGCCGTGAGCCTTGGCGATAGCTTCCTCGCGGCGCTTTTCGTTTACATTCAATCGGAATTCCATCCACACCTTCGGGCCATGGACGGCCACCGCCGCGTCGGGTGCGACCTCGCGCGTCACCGCGCCGAACAGCAGGAAAGTACAGGCGGAGCCGCACACCGCGCCATGGGTCGTGAGGCTCGCGACGACTTCGTCACGCGTGGTCTTGATCAAGCTGCAGGCGTCGTCGGTCTGGGTCCCGGGACAGGCATCGACGACTGTCCGCCCCACCCGGCCGATAACCTTCCGGCCGCGCAGCAGGCGCCCGATCGCCAGCGAGTCGCGCATCTCGCCGCCGGGTGAACTGAAATAGATCGGCCGCTGGGTGTCCTTCCGCTCGCGGAAAAAACGTTCGACCCGCGCTGCGGCGCCGGGCTCGATTTTCCTTTCGATGGCGATCCAGCGGTCGCAGCCCGGCCCGCAGGAGTCCGGCGGGCCCTTCGCTGCATAGATGGTGAGTTGCGGCAGATAGGCTCCAGCTTCCTGGACCGACGGCGGCGCCGCCATCGCCCAATCCGGAAAAAGCAACAGCATCAACAGCGCAGGATTCAGCCTGGTGATACGCTTCATCGAAATCCCGATCGAAGTCACAAATAGCGTTTTTGTACAATAACAATCTAAGGATGTAATTTATACCGGGCGTGCGACCGATCCATGACTACAGTGCAATGCCATCCGCCGCATCTCCCGGGCGGTCACCATTTCCTCTCCGGATTTCCCGGAAATGCTGGATTGCGTGGCGCGAATCGCCTGCTATACCGCTGCTTCCCGCTTACCTGCGCTCGTTCGCAGGAGTGAGCTTTAGGAGATGATGATGTCTGACCAGAATACGCCCGCATCGGGATTCCAGTACGGCCTTGCCAATTTGAAGCCGGCCGAACCCCAGCAGAAGATCGCCGTCACCTTCCCCGATGGCGCCAAGCGCGAATATCCCAAGGACACCACCGGCCTCGAGATCGCCAAGGGCATTTCGCCCTCGCTCGCCAAGCGCACCGTGGCAATGGCGCTGGACGGCGCGGTCGCCGACCTCAACGATCCGATTTCGCAGGATGCGAAGATCGAACTGATCAACCGCGACGATCCACGCGCGCTGGAACTGATCCGCCATGACTGCGCGCATGTGCTGGCCGAAGCCGTGCAGTCGCTGTGGCCGGGCACGCAGGTGACGATCGGGCCCGTGATCGAGAACGGTTTCTATTACGACTTCTTCCGCAACGAGCCGTTCACGCCGGAAGATTTCGCCGCGATCGAAAAGAAGATGCGCGAGATCATCGCGCGCGACAAACCCTTCACCAAGGAAGTCTGGGATCGCGAGAAGACCAAGCAGGTCTTCCGCGACAAGGGCGAGGCCTTCAAGGTCGAGCTGGTCGACGCCATTCCCGGCGACGAGCCGATCAAGATCTATTTCCAGGGCGACTGGTTCGACCTCTGCCGCGGCCCGCATATGAGCTCGACCGGCAAGGTCGGCAACGCGTTCAAGCTGATGAAGGTAGCGGGCGCCTATTGGCGCGGCGACAGCAACAATCCGATGCTGACGCGCATCTACGGCACGGCCTTCGCCAAGCAGGAAGAACTCGATGCTTACCTGAAGCAGATCGAGG
>DAIMKE010000349.1:0-6466 GCA_036721875.1 Bradyrhizobium sp.
GGGCAGGACCCCCCTGTCGTCGACAGTCCCTCGATTTCGGCCGACTGGCCGGCCGACGGCGAGCACTCTTCCCGGGGCGACGACAGCGACTGGCCGTCGGCCACAAATATTGATGCCGGGGACCATGACGAGGTCCGGCTCACGAGCCATCGCCAGCGGCTTGCCCGTCTCTTCAGATTGCCCACCCTGCCTCGCATACCGTTCATGCCCGTGGTCGGCTTGCCCACCGCCTGCGCCGCGATGGGAGCCTTGATTTTGGCGCTGATGCTCTGGCGCACCGACATCGTCCGCCTGATGCCGCAGACCGCGACGTTCTACAGGATGGTTGGGCTCGATGTGAACCTGCGCGGGCTGGCATTCAAGGACATCAAGGTGACCCATGAAACCGTGGACGGCAAACCGGTGCTGGTAATCGAGGGCGCGATCGTCGGCCAGACCAGACACGCGGTCGAATTGCCGCGGCTGCGCTTCTCGGTGCGGGATGCCCAGGGCGCGGAGATCTATGCCTGGAACGCGGTGCTGGAGCAGCCGGCGCTGAAGCCGGGCGAGCGCGCCTATTTCAAGTCGCGGCTGGCGTCGCCGCCGCCCGAAGGCCGCAATATCGACGTACGGTTCTTCAACAAGCGGGATCTGGGCGGCGGCCACGCCTGAACGAGGCCGCCCCGTACGCAAGACGAGAGACCGATGCCACGCGTGCTGATTGCCGACGACGAAGAATCCATGCGCTCGCTGGTGGCGCGCGCCATCGCCATGGACGGGCATGAAACCGTCACCGCCGAGGACGGCGCCGAAGCGCTCGAAATACTGACCCGCGAACGCGGTGCCTTCGACCTGCTGCTGACCGACATCCAGATGCCTGTGATGGACGGCATCGCCTTGGCGCTGGCGGCGGCGCGCGACTTTCCGGACCTGAAGATCCTGCTGATGACCGGCTTCGCCGCCCAGCGCGAACGTGCCTCGGGCCTCAGCGCCATCGTCCACGACGTGGTAACGAAGCCGTTCGCGGTGGCCGACATCCGCACTGCGGTCGCGGATGCACTGGCGGCGAGGAAGATGGATTAGCTGCAGGTTACCGGTCGTCGTCCCCCGCGAAGGCGGGGGACCAGGTACGCCGCGGCTTCTCGATTCAATCGCTGACGTCTCCGGAATACTGGATCACCCGTTTTCGCGGGTGATGACAGTTCGCGCGAGGCGGCCAGATCAATAATCCTTCAGCAGCCGCTCGATGTAGTCGAGTTCGATCTGCGGACGGGCCGGGTCGGCGAGACGGCGGCGCAGTTCTTCGAGGATGCGGCGTACCCGCTGCACGTCGATCTCGCCGGGGATCTTCACCGAATAGTCGTCGTTGAACTCGTTGTGACGCATCGGCCGGCCCAGCGGGTCGGTCGAGTTGGCTGCGCCCTGCTGGCGGCCCCTCGGATTGCCCGGGCCGTCGCCCGGCTGGTCGCCGTCGCCCTGCTGCATCGATTCGGCGAGGCTCTGGGCGCCCTTGCGCAGCGCGTCCAGCGCACGGCCCTGCGAATCGACCGCGCCATCGGCATTGCCCTCGCCGAGCCGGCCGCTGGCATCGCCCATCGCCGAATCGGCCTGATCGAGTCCGTCCTCGCCGTCGCCCTGCTCGCCCTGACCCGGCTGGCCCTGCTGACCGGGCTGTTGGCCGCGCTGGCCCTTCTCGCCGCGCTGGCCCGGTCCCATGCCGCGCTTGGCGAGTTCTTCCTGCAGTTTCTTCAGCCGGTCGCGCAGGCCCTGCTGGTCCTGCTGCAGGTCGCCCATGTTCTGGTCGCCCTGCTTGCCGCGCATGCGATCGCGCCTGGAATCCTGGCCCTGCTTGAAGGTCTTGTCGCGCAACTGCTGCTGCTTCCGGATCATGTCGCCGAGTTCGTTCAGCGCCTGCTCCATGTCGCTGTCGCCGCCCTGGCCGGGCTGCGCCATCTGCAGGTTTTCCAGCATCTGCTGCAACTGCTCCAGCAATTGCTTGGCGGCATCCTTGTCGCCGGAACGCGACATCCGCTCCAGCCGGTCGAGCATGCTCTTGAGATCCTGCTGGCTCAGCATTTTCGTGTTGGGATCGAGCGGACGCGCCAATTGCTGCGGATTGTTCTTCAACTGCTCGGCGAGCTGGCGCAGGAAATTGTCCAGCGCGGCGCGCAGATTGTCGGTGAGCTTCTTGATCTCCTCGTCGCTCGCGCCGCGTTCCAGCGCCTGCTTGAGCGCCTCCTGCGCCGCGCGCAGCGCCTTGTCGACATCGGTGATCTTGCCGTCCTCGATGGTGACGGCGAGCGCCCACAGGCTGGCGACGACCTCTCGCAAGGCGGGATCGGTGCGGGCCGCTTCCAGTTGCCGCGTCACGCTGAACAGGCCGAGATAGTGACCGGTCTCCGGCGTGAACAGTTCCGGAGCGATCATCAGCGCGTCGAGCGCGGCATAGATCTGCGGAGACTGGTTGGCGTCGAGCGCCAGGACGCGGCGCTGCTCGATCAGGGCGCGCGCCAGGGGCTTGGTGAACAGCCGTTCCGGCAGCCGCATGTTGAACGGCTCGCTCTTGCCCTCATTGCCGGCCTCGTCCTTTGCCGTCAGGGTCAGCGTTACGTCGGCGCCGGCATAGGGGTCTTCGCTGAGATCCTTCACGGTCTGGCCGACGCCGTTACGGGTGCGCGCATTCGGCAGCACCAGCGTAAACTGCGGCGGCTCGAACAGCGGGCGCGGCTCCGCAGCCTTGCTATCCGCAGTCTTGCCGTCCTTTGCCGGTTCCTTGGCGGGTTCTTTGGCAGCTTCCTTGCTGACTTCCTTGCCCGAATCCCTGGCCGCATCGCCGGGCCGGGCGGCAAACTGGGCGCGCGCTTCGGTGACGCCGTAGTCGTCCTCAAGCTTGTAGGACATCTGCAGCGAGCCGCGGGCCTGACGTTCCGGGTCCTTGGCCAGCGAGATGACCGGCGCCCGGTCGGGCGTGGCGGCAAACCGCCACTGCGGCTGGCTGGACGGCGCGCGGACATGCGCGGTGCCGTCGCTGCCGATCCTGAACTGGCGCTCGCTGGTGCCCTTGGGCGCCGGCTCGCTCGGGGTAACTTCAGTGAGGCCGCCGCCTGTGACGACGTCGATGCTGCCACCGCTCGAGCGAATCAAGAGCGTGCTGCCGGCCGGCACCGACAGCGGCCCGCTATCGGGCGAAGCTGCATCCCTGTTCGCGGCTGAAAGAATGACCGGCGGCTTGCCGGTGTAGACCGGCGGCGTTACCCAGGCGTCGACCCGCACATTGGCGGGCGCCAGCACGCCGTTCCAGTCGAACGCCGCCGCAATCCGCATCCTGCGCTCGTCACCGGCGGCGGGCGGGGCATTGGACTTGCGATATCGAAGGCGCTGTCGGAAGCTGGCGCCGTCGTGACCGTGCTCGGCCGCAATCGCGCAACGCTCGATGACGCCATCGCGTCCGGTGCGGCGCATTTCGCTGAAGTGGCCGATGTCGCCGACGCGGCTTCGGTCAAGTCGGCGATTGCCGCCGCCTCGGCGCGGCAGCCGGTCGATATCCTCATCGCCAACGCGGGCGCGGCGGAGTCCGCACCCTTCGGCCGCTCCGATGCGGCGCTGTTCCAGCGGATGATGGACGTCAATTTCATGGGCGTGGTCCACGCCACGCAGGCCGTGTTGCCTGCGATGATCGAGCGCCGTCGCGGCCGGATCGTCGCCGTCGCTTCCACGGCAGGCCTCAAGGGCTATGCCTATGTCTCGGCCTACAGCTCGGCCAAGCATGCGGTGATCGGCCTGGTACGTTCGCTGGCGCTGGAGACCGCGAAGAGCGGCATCACCGTCAACGCGGTGTGCCCCGGCTTCACCGAAACCGATCTGCTCGAAGGCTCGATCGACAACATCATCAAGAAGACTGGCCGCAGCCGCGAGCAGGCGATTGCCGAACTGTCGAAGCACAATCCGCAAGGACGCCTCGTTGCGCCGTCGGAAGTGGCCGATGCCGTACTCTGGCTGTGCGGCGAAGGCGCCGGCGCCGTCACCGGGCAGGCCATCGCAATTGCCGGCGGAGAGGTCTGACCGACCAGTCCCGCAAACAACAACATCATTGAGGGAGACAAGATGAGCAAGCCAGCCAATCCCGTCACGCTGCCGCTGGCGGATTATTCGCCAAAGCATTTCCTGCTGGCCGTGGTCGGCGGCGTCGCCACCGTGACGCTGAACCGTCCCGAGCGAAAAAATCCGCTGACGTTCGAAAGCTACCGCGAACTCACCGATTTCTTCCGTGCCTGCGCGATGGACGACGAGGTCAAGACGATCGTCGTGTCGGGGGCGGGCGGCAACTTCTCCTCGGGCGGTGACGTGTTCGAGATCATCGGGCCGCTGGTGCAAATGGACACCAAGGGCCTCACCGCGTTCACCCGCATGACCGGCGACCTGGTCAAGGCGATGCGGGCGTGCCCGCAGCCGATCGTCGCCGCCGTCGAAGGCATCTGCGCCGGCGCCGGCGCGATCATTGCGATGGCGTCCGACCTCAGGCTTGCGGCTGTCGGCGCCAAGGTTGCCTTTCTGTTCAGCAAGGTCGGGCTTGCCGGTTGCGACATGGGCGCCTGCGCTATCCTGCCGCGCATCATCGGCCAGTCGCGTGCCTCGGAACTGCTCTATACCGGCCGCTTCATGACCGCCGAGGAGGGCGAGCGCTGGGGCTTTTTTGGCCGCATCGTCACTCCGGAACAGGTGCTGCCGCAGGCACAGCTCCTGGCCAGGCAGATTTCCGAGGGCCCCACTTTTGCCAACACCATGACCAAGCGTATGCTGGCGATGGAATGGGCGATGTCGGTGGAGGAGGCGATCGAGGCCGAAGCCGTTGCCCAGGCCTTGTGCATGACGACGGAAGATTTCGGCCGCGCGTTCGAGGCGTTCTCGAACAAGCGGACCCCGCAATTTCAGGGAAACTGAGGAATTGCCATGACTATCGTGTCCCGGACGCGGTGCAGCGTGTAACGCTGCTCCGCAGAGCCGGGACCGACACCGAGTGGGCCCCGGAACAGCAGCGTACCGCTACGCGCTGCGCAGCATCCGGGGCACGAGAATTTGCTCTCTTGCCGGAAAATTATTTTAGGCTTAAAGTAATTTCGGATTTGCCCTTGGCCGGCTTCGGAGGCGCGAATGAAGGTGGCGATCATCGGCGGCGGACCGGCCGGTCTCTATGCCGCGATCCTGTTGAAGAAGCAGCGGCCGAAGGCCGATATCACGGTTCATGAGCGCAACCGCTCCGGCGACACGTTCGGCTTCGGCGTGGTGTTCTCGGATGCGACGCTCGACAATTTCGAGAAGTACGATCCGCCGAGCTACCACCGCATCACCCAGGAGTTCGCCTATTGGGACGACATCGCCGTGCATTTTCGCGGCACCGTGCATAGGGTCGGCGGCAACGGCTTTTGCGGCTGTTCACGCCGCACGCTGCTGCTGATCCTGCAGGAGCGGGCCCGCGAACTCGGCGTGACGCTCGCGTTCGAAAGCGATATCGAGGACGAAAGCCACTTTGCCGACGCCGATCTGATCGTGCTCGCCGACGGCGTCAACAGCCGCTTCCGCGACAAATACGCGGATCATTTCCAGCCCGAAGTCGATCTGCGCTCCAACAAGTTCGCGTGGATGGGTTCGACCAAGCCGCTCGATGCCTTCACCTTCATCTTCCAGGAGACCGAGTGGGGACCGTTCATCGCCCACGCCTACCAGTATGAGGAAGGCCGCTCGACCTGGATTTTCGAGACCGATGCCGAGACGTTCAAGCGCGCCCGCCTCGAAGGCCTGAGCCAGCGGCAATCCGCCGATCGCATGGCCGAGATCTTCGGCTGGTTCCTCGGTGACCACGAACTGCTGATCAACCGTTCGATGTGGCGCAATTTTCCCATGATCCGCAGCCAGCGCTGGGTCAAGGGCAACATGGTGCTGCTCGGCGACGCCAAGGCAACCGCGCATTTCTCGATCGGATCGGGCACCAAGCTTGCGATGGAAGACGCGATCGCGCTGGCTGACGCGATGGCGCAGGCGCCGACGGTCGACGCCGCGCTGCAGACCTACGAGCAGGGGCGGCGCGAGGAGGTCGAAAAGACCCAGCATGCCGCCGACGTTTCGCTGGTCTGGTTCGAGCATGTCGACCGGTTCTGGGATTTCGATCCCGTGCAGTTCGCGTTCGGCGTCATGACCCGTGCCAAGGCGATCACCTACGATAATCTGATGCTGCGCGCGCCGGAGTTCGTCCGCGAGGTCGACCAGGCGTTTGCGAAACAGGTCCGCGACAAGGGCTTCGATGTCGATATCGACAAGCCGGTGGCGCCGATGTTCCAGCCGTTCAAGCTGCGCGAGATGGAATTGGCAAACCGCGCCGTCGTCTCGCCGATGTGCATGTACTCGGCAAAGGACGGCGTGCTCGGTGATTTCCATCTGGTGCATTACGGCTCGCGCGCGATCGGCGGCGCGGGGTTGATCTTTACAGAGA
>DAIMKE010000350.1:0-6462 GCA_036721875.1 Bradyrhizobium sp.
ACAACACCATAGCAGGTGTTGCACTTGTTCTGTGAACTCAGGGGATCCAGTATTCCAGAGGCGGCAGTGATTGAACCGAGACGCCGCGGTGTACTGGATCCCCGCCTGCGCGGGGATGACGGGTGGATATGACCCCGCGATCTCGCGACGCGGAGCGCCCGAGGTCTGAACTAACTTGCCGCCCTCCTGAAAACTGAGGGCGCAGGGAAGACCGGGTGCACGCTGCACCCGCGGTCTCGCGTGCATTTGCGCACTTGAAAACGCGCACACGAGCATACAGGTTCAGCGGAAACACTCCGGCCTTCCCTGCGCAGTGGCTTTACGGATTACTTCGTGCTCTCCCCAGTGAACGGCTCTTTTGCCACTGTCACCGTGCAGATACCTCTGCGCAGCTTGACGCCAGCACCGCGACGTCAGGACCACACGACTTCGCCGTACGCAGTTGCCACACTCGTCAGTCATGGCATCCGCGTCCACCGCATCTCACCGCACGTTCGTGACGATGGCCAACGCCCCTCATTCGAGTGAGACGCGCGGAATCAAATCACTGATTTGCCCGACAACACGAGCGGAATATTTTTGCGCGAAGGGATAGACAGGCTTTGGAGTGATTTGCCCGTCGTGTTGATTGGTCGCAGCCGCGTATGGAAATTTCGCTTGCGTGCGAGGCGACGCAGCCCGCATCTCGGAGAAGCTAGCGCTCGCTACCAAACAACGCCCGCGCGTTGCCATGCGCAATCTGTGCGGCGGTCTTCGGCGGCAGTTGCGCGAGCCACGCGCGGTAGCCTGCCATGATCTCGCCGTAGCTCTCCCAGCGCTGGTTGACCCAGGTGTCGGAGCCGATCAGGAAGCGGTCGGGATAGCGCTCGAACAGCGCGCGCCACTCCGCGGTGAGCTTTCCGCCGCCTTCGGTAATGCCGCTGCGGTAGGACAGTTCGCCCCAGAGCTTTGGATATTTTGCCAGCATCTCGGCGACGCGGTCGGTCGAGAGCCCGAAACCCGTGTGAGCCCAGATAATGCGGGCGCGCGGATTGTGCCGCATCAGGATCTCGACGGCGACGTCATCGGCGTGGGCGTGCAGATAGAGATCGTTGTCGACCGCGAAGTCGACGGTCTTCTTCACCCACTCGTTTTCCGCCGCCCTGCCCGAGATGTGGAACTCGCCGATGCCGCGGTAGTAGCCGCGCTTGAACTCGTCCTTGACCAGATCGAAGATGAAGGGATCGCCGAACCAGGTCTGGATATCGGCGCGCACCCGATAGGGCCGGATGAAGGGAACGATCTGCAGCCCCGGTGGCCTTGCTTCCATCAGCGCATGCGTCCCGGTATTCGGGCGGCTGGTGGCGAGGATGCCGGTGACGCGGTGTTTTTTGAACAACGCCAGCACTTCCTCGACGCTGTAGAACGGCTTCGGCTCCCAATTGTAGTGCATATGGGCGTCGAAGATCTCGATCGGCTCGTCGGCCCTGACCCGATCGGCCGCGCCGATCGTGCAGGCAAACGCGACCAATAAGGCCATGCATCGCCGGACCGACACCAACCCGCGGCCGGTGATCGTCATTCGGCCGCTACGACGCGAGGCCGCTCGCCCTCGGTCTCTTCCAATTGCGGATCGAGCTTGCGCTTCAGGCGGCGGTCGATGCGGTCGAGATAGATATAGACGACCGGTGTGATGTAGAGCGTCAGCAGTTGCGACAGGCACAGGCCGCCGACCACGGCGACGCCGAGCGGCTGGCGCAATTCGGCGCCGGCGCCGGCACCGAGCGCAATGGGCAGCGTGCCGAAGATCGCCGCAAACGTCGTCATCATGATCGGGCGGAAACGCAACAGTGCCGCCTCGCGGATTGCATGCTCGGCGCTCAATCCGACCCGGCGCCGCTCCAGCGCGAAGTCCACCATCATGATGGCGTTCTTCTTGACGATGCCGACCAGCATCACGATGCCGATCATCGCGATCACGGACATCTCCATCCCGAACGCCATCAGGGTCAGGATCGCGCCAATGCCGGCCGACGGCAGGCCGGAGATGATGGTGATCGGGTGGATGAAGCTCTCGTAGAGGATGCCGAGAATGACGAAGGCTGCGAACACCGCGGCGAGGATCAGGACGCCCTGCCCGCGCAACGAATCCTGGAACACCTGGGCGGTACCGGAGAAGCCGGTCGCGATCGTCGCCGGCAGGTTCGAGTTCTGCTCCAGCTTGGTGATCTCGTCGACCGCATAGCCCAGCGAATGGCCGGGCGCGAGGTTGAACGAGATCGTCACCGCCGGCTGCTGTGCCTGGTGGTTGATCTGCAGCGGACCGACCGACGGAATCAGCTTCGCCACCGCCGATAGCGGGATCGTCTGGTTGTTCTGGGTCTTCATGTAGATCTTGGACAGATCGGACGGATCGGCCCGGAACTGCGGCTGCACCTCCAGGATGATCTGGTAGTCGTTCGACGGCATGTAGATGGTGCCGATCTGGCGCCCGCCGTACGCGTTGTAGAGCTGGTTGCGAACCTGGTCGACTGTGACGCCGTAGACCGCGGCCTTCTCGCGGTCGATGTCGATCGTCATCTGCGGGTTCTTGATGTAGAGATCGGTGGTGACGTCGAGCAGGCCTGGCAGCTTCTCGATCTTGTCGCGCATCTCGGGCGCCACCCGGTATAGCGAATCGGTGTCGCCGCTCTGCATCACATACTGATACTGGCTCTTGGAAATCCGGCCGCCGATGTTGAGGTTCTGGATCGGCTGGAAGAACGCCTGCATGCCCGGAATCTGACGCGCCTGGGCGCGCAACCGCGCGATGATCTTGTTGAGGCTGTCGCGCTCCTTTTTCGGCTTCAGCGCAATGAACAGCCGTCCGTAATTCGCCGTGGTATTCGGCCCGCCGGCGCCGACGGTGGAGTTGATGTACTCGATGGCAGGATCGGATTTGAGCACATCCACCAGCGCCTGTTGCCGTTCCTTCATGGCGTCGAAGGAGGTGTCGGTGGCAGCCTCGGTCACGCCGATCAGGAAGCCGGTGTCCTCCTGCGGAAAGAAGCCCTTCGGCACGATCATGTAGAGGTAGACGGTGCCGCCGAGGGTGGCCAGCGTCACCATCAGCATCAGGAACTTCCGGGCCAGCACCCAGTCCAGCGTCCACTCATACGCCCGCAGCGAGGACTCGAACATCGCCTCGAACGCGCGAAACACGATATTGGGTCGCTTGGTCGTGTCGTGCGCCCGCAGCACGCGCGCGCACAGCATCGGCGTCAGCGTCAGCGAGACGAATCCGGACACGATGATCGCCACCGATATCGTGACCGCGAACTCGCGGAATACGCGGCCGACGATGCCGCCCATCAGCAGCACCGGGATGAACACGGCGATCAGCGAGAAGGTGATCGAGATGATCGTGAAGCCGATCTCGCGGGCGCCCTTCAGCGCCGCCTCGAACGGCCGCATGCCATGTTCGATGTGGCGGACGATGTTTTCCAGCATGACGATGGCGTCGTCGACCACGAAGCCGACGGAAAGCGTCAGCGCCAGCAGCGTCATGTTGTTGATGGAATAGTCGAGCGCGTACATCACCGCACAGGTGCCGAACAACGAGATCGGAACCGCCAGCGCCGGTATGAAAGTCGCCGACGCCGAGCGCAGGAACAGGAAGATCACCAGAATGACCAGCCCGATCGCGATCAGCAGCGTTTCCTGGACGTCCGCCACGGCCTGGCGAATGGATATCGAACGGTCCATCAGCACGTTGATCGAGACCGACGGCGGGATCTGCGCCCGCAACACCGGCAGTTTGGCGAGAATGGAATCGACCACCGCCACCGTGTTGGCGTCCGGCTGCTTCTGGATACCGAGCACGATGGAACGGTCGCCGTTCAGCCAGCTTGCGATCCGCTCGTTCTCGACGCTGTCGTAGATCCGCGCGACCTCCTCGAGCTTGACCGGAGAGCCGTTGCGCCAGGCCACCACGATCTGGCGATAGTCCATCGCCTTGTCCATCTGGCCGGAGGCCTGCAGCGCGACGTCCTGCTTCGGTCCGTTCAACGTGCCGACCGGGGTCGAGGAATTGGCCGCCGAAACCGCAGCGCGGATGTCCTCGAGCGAAAGCCCCCGCGCCGCCGCAGCTTCCGGATCGGCCTGGACGCGAATGGCGAATTTTTGTGCGCCGTAGACGCTGACCTGGGCGACGCCCGGAATCTGCGACAGCGTCTGGCCGATGGTGATCTCGCCATATTCGTTGACCGCCGACAGCGGCAGCGTAGACGAGTTGAGCACCACGAACAGTACCGGGAACTCGGCCGGATTCACTTTGCGGAAACTTGGCGGAATCCGCATCTCGATCGGCAACCGCCGTTGCGCGATCGTCAGTGCGGTCTGCACATCGAGCGCGGCGGAATCGATGTTGCGATTGAGATCGAACTGGATGGTGATCTGGCTGGTGCCCTGCGACGAATTCGACGACATCGATGAGATGCCGGCGATCGTCGAGAGCTGGCGCTCGATGACGCCGGCCACCGACGACGCCATGGTGTCCGCGCTCGCGCCCGGCAAGGTCGCGGTCACGGCGATGGTCGGGAAATCGACCCGCGGCAACGCCGACACCGGCAGAAGGCGGAAGCCGAAGATGCCGAACGCGATGATCGACGCCGTGATCAACGTGGTCATGACCGGCCGGCGGATGCAGAGTTCGGACAGGGTCATCGGCTATGCCCCGGCCTTTTTTGCGCGCGGTTCGACGCGCGATCCGTCCGAAAGCAGCAATTGTCCGTCGACCACGACGGTTTCGTCGCCGGCCAGTCCCTCTGAAATCACCGAGATGCCCTGCGAGGTACGGTCGACCTTGACAGGTTGGACCTTGGCGACACCGTCCTTGACCACAAAGACGAAGTTGCCGCTCTGGCTGCGCTGCACGGCGACCGTCGGCACCACGATGGAATCTTCGTTGCGGATGACCAGCTTGGTCGCGACCAGGGTTCCCGGCCACAAGGTCTCGTTCTTGTTGTCCATGATGCCGCGCACGGTGACCATGCCGGTCGTGGCGTCCACCGTGTTTTCCACCATCGCGACCTTGCCGGTCTCGGAACGCTGGTGGCCCGGGATGGTCGCGGTGACGCTGGAGCGACCTACCGCCATCGACTCGCGCAGATCCACCAGCACGCGCTGCGGAACCGCGAAGGTGACATAGACCGGCGCCATCTGGTTGATGACCGCGAGCGGGGTCGTATCCGCCGGGCGCACGAAATTTCCGACCTTCACATTGGCCACGCTGATCCGGCCGGAAAACGGCGCGCGGATCATGGTGTAGCTCTTCTGGACCTTAAGATTGTCGAGCGCAGCCTGATTGGCCTTGATGGAGCCGGCCAGGATGTCGGACTGCGTCCTGGCATTATCGACATTGACCTGCGTGGTGGCGCCCTTGGTGACGAGATCGGTGAAGCGGCGGAGGTCGCGCTGCGCTCCCTCGAGCTGCGCCTGATCCCTGGCCAGAACCCCCTCGGCCTGTTCGATCTGGGCATCGATCTGGCGGCTGTCGAGCGTGAACAGCAAATCGCCTTCGTTGACCTTGGCGCCGTCCTCGAAATGCACTGCGACGATCGTGGTTTCCAGCCGTGATTTCAGCGCCACGCTGGAGATCGGCGTGACCGTTCCGTTGGCATCGACATCGACGGGCATGGACTTGCGCTCCGCCTTGGCCAGTTCGACCGAAACCGTCCGCGGGCGCTGCGGCCCCTGGGCATTGATTGAGCCGCCCATCCACGAGGTACGGGTGACAAAACCGGCTGCCGCAAGGATGGCAATGGCGCCGACAACGAGGATCAAGCTACGTTTCTTCATGGTTTTTCACGCTCGCCGTCCTCACAGGACGGGACAGCTCGTACAGCCCCTTGACGGCGACTTTTGCGCCTTATTTCAAAACGGTTACCACAGCCTCGATGCACATGGTATGCCACCCAAGGGGAAAATGTGAGTTACAAATCCGGAAGCATTTGATGCGTATCGCTACGTGGAACGTTAACTCGATCCGGCAACGGCTCGACCACCTCCTGACCTGGCTCAAGGACTGCTCGCCCGACGTCGTCTGCCTGCAGGAAATCAAATGCGTGGACGAAGCGTTCCCGCGGCTGGAGATCGAGGCACTCGGCTACAACGTCGTCACCCACGGTCAAAAGACCTTCAACGGCGTTGCTTTGCTGTCCAAACTGCCGTTCGACGAGACCAAATCGGGGCTGGCCGGCGACGACGAGGACGCCCATGCCCGGTTCCTGGAGGGGGTCGTCACGCTTAAGCATGGCGTGATGCGGATCGCCTGCCTCTATCTGCCCAACGGCAACCCGCCGGACACGGACAAATATCCCTATAAGCTCAAGTGGATGTCGCGACTTCGTGACTACGCGAAAGAGCGGCTCAAGGCGGAAGAGCCGCTGGTGCTCGCAGGCGACTTCAACGTGATGCCGACCGATCTCGACGTCTACAAGCCCG
>DAIMKE010000351.1:0-6455 GCA_036721875.1 Bradyrhizobium sp.
CGTGAGGCGGCGCAATCGACCGGTCTTGACCGTGACATCCGCGTGGCGCTCCAGCAGCGATCGGCCCGGGAGTTTGTCCCCGGGGATGCCGGGCACATCTTCGCCAACCGGCTGGCGACGCTGCCGGCAGAACTGACCGAGCATGAAAGCGTCATCGACCGTCGGGAGCTGGTTCGCTCCGTCCACGCGGCAAGCGTCGGGCTGGGCCTGCCGCTGTCGCGCCTTGACCGGGAAGTCGATCAGTTCGTGTCCTCCGGGACATTCGTCGAAATCGGCCGCGATGCTATCGGCCAGGTGCGCTATTCGACGCCGGAGATGATCGCGATCGAGCGTGATCTGGTTGCGACCGCCTCAAGACTGGCTGAACGGCGCGGGGTCGGGATCGATCCTGCCGACATCAAGGCGCGAAGCGCCGCGCATGGGTTGAGCACTGAACAGACCTTCGCCGCCGAAGCTGCAACGGGTCCGAACGCCATCGTCGTCGTCGAAGGCGCTCCGGGCTCGGGCAAGACCACGACGCTCGCGCCGATCGTGGAAGCCTGGCAGGCCGCCGGACATCGCGTCATCGGCACGGCCACCGCATGGCGTATCGCCCGTGCGCTCCAGCAGGATCTGAACATCGAAGCGCGAGCAACCGCGTCCTGGGTCGAACGCCTCAGGACCGGCGAGCGCTTCCTTGACGAGAAGTCGGTTCTGATCGTGGATGAAGCGGGTCTCCTGTCTTCACGAGAAACCCATGCACTGCTATGGGAAGTCGAGCGAGCACAGGCCAAGGTGATCCTGGTCGGCGATCGCCGGCAATTGCAGGCGATCGGCGCGGGTCCGGGCCTCGATCTCGTCGTTCGCAGCGTCGAGGCCACCCGCGTTGACACCATTGTGCGCCAGCGTGAGGCCTGGGCGCGGCAGGCCGTGACGGATTTCGGCGCGGGTCGGGCCAAGGAAGCGCTTGACGCATTCCAGGCGCACGGCTGCTTCGAAGAAGCTCCCTCCTACCGGGCTACGCTACAGCGGATCGTCGAACTCTGGAACCATGCAAGGGTCGAGCATCCCGACAGTTCTACCCTCCTGATCGCCCGGACCAACAAACAGGTTGCGGATGTCTCGCGGGCGGTTCGCGCTGAACTAAAACGCGAGGGGGTCATCCACGGCGCCGAGGCCAGCGTTGAGGCGGTTACCCCATCGGGCCAGTCAACCCGTCTTGAAATCGCGGCCGGCGACCAAATCCGCTTCCGGCTTCGCAACGATCAGCTCGGCGTCGTCAACGGTACGGTTGCGACGGTGACCACCGTCCACGCTGACCCGTCGAAAGAACAGAGTACGCCCGGCAACATCCGCATTGAAGCGGTCATCGACAAGCGCCGCATCAGCTTCGTTCCCGCCGACATCGCCGACGAACGCGGACGAACTCGGCTCGGCTGGGCCTATGCCAGTACCGTGCACGGATCGCAGGGCATGACAGTCGATCGCGCCGTGGTGCTGCTCGATCCCCGGTTCGATCGTCATGCCGTGCATGTCGCAGCGAGCCGGGCCCGAGACGAAACCCGACTTGTCGTCGATCGCTCCCAGATCAACGCGCTGCTTTCCTCCGGTCTGCCGCTGGATCGCACACAGCAGGCCGAACCCGCATCCGCGGAAGACCGGCGCGCACTGCTCGCCGGGCGATTGTCCAGCGGACACGCCAAGACATCGACGATCGCCGTGATCGAACAGGCCGCTCTCCCGGTGAAACATGCCGATCGGCTTCACAGCCGGCAATCGGCGGATCGGGCGATGCAGCCGCCCACAAAGCCACCAGTCGCGCAGGAGGCCGCCCGCGCCGCTCTGCGATCCGGAGCGCGCGCACGTGACCGCGAGTTGGATCATGGCCGTTGAGCGGAAAGCGACACGCCCGCCGCGACGGACCGCGACAGGACGGAGAAGAAGTCCAGACAAGGAAGCCGGTTGGTCGGTTGAGTTCGAGATCGACAGCGCCCTTCGCGTGACCGACACCGAGGTCCAGGTGCTGGAAACCTGGCTCGGCAAGCAACTCGATGCGCTGTTTGGGGGTGCTCACTCACCACGAAACGGCACCGCCGTGCCCGATGAGGCGATGAACCCTCTAATACGGAAGCGGGGATGATGCCCGATGGGCAGCATGACAACCCGGGACGGCGGTACTTCCACTCGTGCAAAAACAAACAAATCCGTCGGAATTGTCAGGTGCTGATGTATTCATTGACATCACGAGCCTTTTGATGTAACAAATTACATCGATGGCCAAAGCACGTAAAATCACGCGAACCCGGCTTGTCGTCAGCCCCGGCTTTGCCGAGCTGGTTGTGTGGGAAGTTCCCGAGCCCGTCTCGGGCTGTCCGCATAGCTACAAATACCGGCTCGCCTATGTGGTGAATGGCGTTTGCCGCGTGCGTTACGACAACGAGCGCGGCAAGGGCGACCACCGCCACCTGGATGGCAAGGAAAGCCCTTATGCGTTTCGTGGGCTGGAGCGGCTGCTGGCGGATTTTTGGCGCGACGTGAATAAACGGAGATAGAGCATGCGGACGGTTATCCTGGGCGTCGAGACACAAAACGACCTGACGCGCCGTATCATGGCGACTGCGCACGGGCAGCGTAAGGCTGGCGACGACCGAATTTCGTTCGAGAGCGTCAGCGATCTTTGGCGGGTGCTGGCGCCCAAGCGCATGGAAATTGTGCGCGTTATGACCGGAGCCGGACCGCTGACGATCCGGGAAGTCGGGCGTCGGGTCGATCGCGACTTCAAGGGGGTCCACTCCGACGTGACGCTGCTACTGGGCGCGGGGATTTTGGAGCGGACGGAACGTGGGGGCGTGGAATTTCCCTATGACCGCGTGCATGTCGAGTTCGACATGATGGCGGCGTGATGTCGCCGCCCGTATCAATAGTAAGATTTAAACAGCGCAATCACACAAAATCTCGCGGGACCATAGAGATTCGTCAATGACCCGGAATTTGCAATCAGGAACAAGTCTTGCCGCAACGGACTGTCCTGCGAAGTTGAGAGCCGCTGTTTATCTGCGGGTCTCGACCGGGCGGCAGGCGGAGGGCGAGGTGTCGATTCCGTCTCAGCGCGACCTGACCACGCGCCATTGTCTGTCGAACGGCTGGACTGTCGTCGGTGAATATGTCGAACCCGGCGCCAGCGCCACCGACGATCGACGGCCGGTGTTTCAGGCGATGCTGGAACGAGCCTGCGATGCAGACCATCCTTATGATGTCATCGTCGTGCACTCCTTTTCGCGGTTTTTCCGCGACGGGGCCACCATGGAACTGACGATCCGCAAGCTTCGCCGTCACGGCGTCGAGGTCGTCTCGATGACGCAACCGACTGGCACCGATCCGTCGCAGGAAATGATGCGCCAGATCATCGGCATCTTCGACGAGTACACCTCGAAGGAAAACGGCAAGAACGTTACCAGGGCGATGAAGGAGAATGCCAAACAAGGGTTCTGGAACGGTGCCTCACCTCCGCTCGGTTACACCATTGTCGAAGCCGAACGGCGGGGGCAAAAGATCAAGAAACACCTCGCTGTCGAGCCTGTCGAGGCCGAGACCGTCCGGCTCATCTTTCGGCTCTATGCGGAAGGTGACACCAGGACCGGCACCCCACCGCTAGGTATCAAACAACTGGTCAAATGGCTTAACAGCCGTGGCTACCGGACGAAAGCGGGAGGGACCTTTGGCGTCGGTCCCATGCACCATATCCTGACCAACACCGTCTATGTCGGCCACTGGCAATACAACGTCCGTTCGGCCAAGACCGGCGAACTGAAGCCCGCCTCGGAAATCGTCGGGATCGCAACTCCCGCCATCGTCGAGCAGGACCTGTTCGATCGCGTCCAGGCCCGGCTTGTCGCCAACAATCCCAAGGTCACACCGCCTCGCGTGGTCACTGGCCCGATCCTCCTGACCGGACTTGCCAAATGTGCTCATTGCGGCGGGGGGATGACGCAGCGGACCGGAACCTCCTGCACGGGGCGCATCTACGCCTATTACACCTGCGCAAGCCGTGCGCAGAAGGGACCAACGGCCTGTCGGGGGAACACGATCCGGATGGCGTTCCTGGATGAACTGGTTCTGACTGCGCTCAGGGAAAACATGTTCACGCCTGAACGTCTTGCCGAACTGCTTTCCACGATTGCCGCCCGGCGCCAGGAGCGCACCGTCGCCGTTGATCGCCGCCTCGCTTCGTTGAAATCCCAGGTCGTCGATGCCGAAGATCGCCTCAAGCGACTCTATCGCGGAATCGAGGAGGGTATCGTCGAACTCGACGATCTTCTTCGCGAGCGGATCGTCGAACTTAAAGCCGACCGCGAGAAGGCTCAGGCGGCCTATGACCACGCGGCATCGCAAGTGCTGCCATCGGCCAGCATCGACCCGGAAAGGATCGCTGCGTTCAGCAAGCTCATGAGCGATCTGCTCGATAATGGCGAAACGCCCGCGCGCAAGGCATATCTGCGCACGCTGGTCGGCGCTATCATTGTCGGTGACAAATCGGTGAAAATCGTCGGCAGCAAGGAAGCCGTCAGAGCGGCTATTCTCGGTAAACCCAGCCCCCTCCAAAACGTTCGTGGTTTGGGACCGGAATGGCGCGCCCGAAGAGATTCGAACTCCTGACCCCCAGATTCGTAGTCTGTCGGCGGCTCGCGCAGGCGGAGTTGAGCTCAACGACATTCGGAGCAACCCACCTATTTGCACGACTTGGCCACCGATTCAACGACCTCAGCATCAACTTGTTCACCTCGGGTCAGCCCTCTGCGACCGTGATGGTTCGTCCGAGCTCATTGCTCGATTGGCCGTGAGAGAAATTTTCGATGCGTGTCATTGATCCGGCGGATTTCTTGTTTGAAAACGAGGTGCTCGAGCGATGGCCTATGCTCACGAAGGCGGAGCTGCGGCGCGCCCGCCGAGCGAACCCGCCAAGGATCGAGTTCTACAGTTTCCGAAAGAAAAGCGGCGGGCCTCGCTATACGCCAGAGCAGGTGCAGAGCTACATTGACCGTACATATCTTAGGATATCTGAATGCCCGCAATTAGACAGCAGGGCGCCTCACCAGGCACTCAGCAGCAGTGGAGATTCGAGCTCGGCGGCTACTATCTCGAGCGCCCCCATCCAGAGCATCTCGGCTTCTGGTATGCTTGCAGATATGACCCCGGAACTCGCCAAGTCCGCCGCAGAAGTCTTAAGACAACAGATTTCGAAGAGGCCAAAGTCAGGCTTGCGGCGCTTGTCGCGTCCGCTCCCAGCAGCGCGAACCGGGTAGGACCACCCGGACCCGACCAGATCCTCAGTGTGGCCGCGCTCAAGGCATATCTCGACGAACGCGGGTCACACATTGCATCAGAGGGTGCGGCCGAGCGGGCGGTGGAGCTGTTCACGGACTATCTTGCCAGCATAAGCAAGATCGATGCACCTGTCGCATTTTGGACGCCAGCCCGGCAGCTCGAGTTGGCTAAATGGTGCGTCGAAAAACACCGGCATTCCGCGGGCTACATCGAACGGTTGTTCAATGTGATGAGATCTGCATTCAACGACGCATGCGTCACCAAAATTCGATTGGATGCCGTCGGTAACAAGGTCGAGACGGCGCTGATGAGCCACGCGCCGAAAATAGTGTGGAAACGTGAGGCAATCGCTACTGAACTCAAAATCCCAGCACGTCGGCCGCGACCGGCGACACTCTCCGTCGAGCAGATGGCCGCGGTGCTGGAATCACTCAAAACCCCCCATCTCTTCCGTTTCGCGATAATGAGTCTGTGCACATGGGCTCGGCCACAAGCCATCATCGATTTCGATCCGGCAACTCAGGTTGATTGGAACGGTGGCTTGATTGATCTCGCTCCGATCGGTTGGGTACCTACGAAGAAGCGCCGGCCCCGCCAGCCGCTCACCGGGTGCCTCGCGGGCTGGCTGCCGGTCTGGAACAAAGAAGATGAGGCTAGGCGAGCGGCCGCCCTTGCCGCGGATCGGACCCCACCTGAGCTCGGACTCATCGTGTACAAGGGCAAGCGTGTCGCAACCGTGAAGCGCGCCTTTCGACGTATCGGCGCAGAGCTCGGACTGATGGGGTTTTCGCAGTACAGCTTGCGCCATTTCATGGCCGACCAAATAAAGAAGCTTTTCCGGAATGTGCCGCGCGAGCAGCGCTCATTGTGGATGGGTCACGTCGTGCGTGACGGCTCGCGCACAACGGCGAATTACGAGTCAGACGATCCGGAAATGCTCGCGGATGTCGCGCTGGCCACCGATTGCGTAATCGCACTAATCCAGCAGCACTGCGGCAGGCCGCTATTTGCTGTTGACGTACTGTTGACGAAGAAGGATTTGCACGCGATCGGGGCGAGGGTGATTCCAGAAATGCTGAGAAAACAGAGAGTTGGTGGTGGGCGCGACAGGGATCGAACCTGTGACCCCTACCATGTCAAGGTAGTGCTCT
>DAIMKE010000352.1:0-2113 GCA_036721875.1 Bradyrhizobium sp.
GCGCCGTCCTGAGGGACGGGCTGCTGTACGGTCTCGGCGCAGGCCTTTTGTCGTGGTCGTTCACCACGCTCGCCGTTGCAGCCAAGAATGTGATGGTTTCGGTGCCGGACTTCGTGTTGCTCGAAACCGCGTTTACGATCCTGCAGTTTGCGATCGTGGGTCCGCTGATCGCGCTCGCTTACCGAAGATGATGCGGAGGAACTGATCGCAAAGGCATGAGCAATCTTCACTACCCGCAATTCTGTGCACTGGCCCGCGCGGCGGAAATCATCGGCGAGCGCTGGACGCTTCTGATCATCCGGGAGCTCCTTCTGGGGCCGAAACGGTTTGTCGATCTGCTGGAACATCTCGACGGCATGAGTCCAACCTTGCTGACAGCGCGCCTTTCTGCACTGATCGAGTGCAACGTCGTCCGGCGTTCCGTCTTGCCGCGTCCGGCCAATGTACAGGTGTACGAGCTGACGGAGATCGGCCGCGAAATCCAGCCTGCGATCCGGGAGTTGATCCGCTGGGGCGGTCGCTTCCTGTTCCCGCCGGTGCCCGGCGACACCTTCGAGCCGGATTGGGTATTGCTTGGCCTGGACGCGATTGCGAAGCGGTCGCCTGTGCCGGAAATCGATGTCGGCCTCGTGGTCACCCATGGCAGGAAATCGGCAGGCTTCACCATTGCGGGCGGCAACTCAGGTACGTCAATCCAGCGGGGCATCGCCGATTGCAAGGGGACGTTGGAGGCCCCGTTCGATGCCGTGCTGCAGATCATCGGGAAGCGGGTATCGCTTCAGGAGGCAGTGGAAGCGAAGCGCGCCAAGGTCAGCGGCTCCATGGCGCTGGTTCGCAAGCTTCCCGCCCTGTTTGATCTTGCAGAACGTCGGCGTGTAGCGCCCGGCTCGAATTGAGGGTGTGACTGGTTTGGATCACAGGGTGGACAGGAGTGGTGTATGAAAAAGTATGTGATGCTGCATTACGGGTTTGAAAAGCCCACGCCGGAAATCATGGCTGCCTGGGGCAAGTGGTTCGAGGCGACCAGGCCGCATATGTCAGACATGGGTGGCTTCGGCCAGGGCCGGGAAATCTCGAAGGGCGGAACGAAAGACCTGCCGCTCGGTCCCGATTCCATTACCGGCTTCACGATCGTCAGCGCCGGCAGCCTCGATGACGCGGAGAAGCTGGCGCAAGGCAACCCCTTCATTTCGAGCATTCGGGTCTACGAAGTGCGATCGGGCTGAACGAAAAACGGCCTCGGCAATGCCGAGGCCGCTTGTCAATGTGACACTGTCTGCGCTTAGCGGATGGTCGTGCCGAGGTCGGCGCGGCGGTCCGTCATCGGCAGCACGATCACCTTGGTGCCGACGCTGACGCGTGAATAAAGATCCTTGACGTCCTCGTTGGTGAGGCGGAGGCAGCCCGAGGAAACGCGGGTGCCGATCGTCTCCGGGGCGTTCGTACCGTGGATGCGATAGATGGTGCCGCCGAGATACATCGCGCGGGCGCCGAGCGGGTTACCGGGGCCGCCGGCCATGTGGCGCGGCAGATAGGGCTGGCGGGCGATCATCTGCGGGGGCGGGGTCCAGGCCGGCCATTCCGCCTTGCGGGTGATGGTCTGGGTACCCGACCAGGTGAAGCCGTCGCGGCCGATGCCGATGCCGTAACGCATCGCCTGGCCGTTGCCGAGCACGAGATAGAGATAGGTGTTGGGGGTGTCGATGATGATGGTGCCGGGCGCCTCACGACCGGAATAGTTCACGACCTGGCGGCGCAGGCGGGCCGGCAGTTCGAATGCCTGGTCATCGTCCTGGGGCGCAACCGCGACCGGCGGCGGTGCCGCTTCCATCGGAGGCAGGAAGAACGGGAATATCGGCAGCGGTGCGGCCGAGGCGGGCGTGGAAAATGCGGTCGCGCCGAGCGCCAGCGCGCCAAAGATGGCAGCCGTAATGCGGCCGTTCGATTTGAAACTGGACATGCCGTCCCCCTGTTTGCCGCGCCTTGCTGGCGCGTCGTTGGGACAACTTCTACAGATGAACCGTTTCAGGACATTTGCACGAAAACGCCAAAATGGTTTCGTCGCGTTAGGGAATTGTTTCGTTAATATTTCGTGGCTGGCGCCGGTGGAAGC
>DAIMKE010000352.1:2123-6441 GCA_036721875.1 Bradyrhizobium sp.
CCGCCGACGTGATCCCTTCTCCCACGAGGGGAGAAGGGAAAGGCCAGTGCCCTTGGTTCGACAAATCCAATCAATCGAGGAGAACGGACAGACCGATCACGTCTGCAGCGCGCGCATTCGCGGCGCGTCGACAGTGCCGCCGGCGGCGAGCACCACGCGGCGGTCGGCGATGGCGTGGTGGAATTGTTCGAGCGCGAGCCGGATCACCGAAAGATCGCTCTCCTCGATGGCGCCATCGTCGTAGCAATCGAGAGCCTCGCGCAACAGGCGGTCGGCAGTGCCCTGCATCATTGCCAGTTCTTCCGGCGTCTCGACCTGGCGCACCTTTGAAACCAGATCGAGCAGGTCGTCGCGATGGCTGACGTAGAGTTCGCGCTCGTCTTTGTTCCAGTAGTGCTTGAACCAGGCGCCGACCGAGCCGAGGCCGGAGAGGATCAGAATCAAGAACCAGATGTAGTCGGTATACTTTTCCAGAAATGTCCGCTCGTTGCCGTCGATATAGGCTGCAGCGCCCGCATGGGCCGGCAGCGCGGCATCCTTGTCCGTATCGGGCTTCTCTATCTGCGAGGCGCTCGGCATTTCCCGCGCCAGTTGCTGGCGGTTGGTGAAGAGCTGCCGGGCGAAGGCTGCGACTGCCGTGTCCGACAGCGACTTCGGCGCGATGATCAGGTGATTGACGCTCAGCGTATCGACCTTGTCCTCGGGACGTGGCGGGGAAGAGTTGAAAATGCTGCCGGGGATTTCCTCGGATTCGTAGATCGGATTCTTCTTGGCTATCGCGTCGGCAACGTCGATCGGCAGGAATTTGGGCTCACCGCGGGCGGCCGCCGTTGCCGCGATGGCGTCTACCGTGATCTTGCTCTTGAGCGGGCCGACCGCCATGAAGGCGTCGAGCGATGGATCGCGCGCCATCTCGGTGGTCTGGTTGGTGGCGAACTGACTAACCGCGACCTTTTCCGGATCGATGCCGGACTCCTTCAGGATGACGCGCAGCAGCTTGACGTTGGCTTCCGTCCGTCCGATCACGCCGACGCGATGTCCGGGCAGGGCATCCAGTGTCTTCACTCTCGGCGTCGACTGTTTCCTGCCCCTGGTCGGAAGCCCCGGCGCCGACCACAGCACGATGACATTCTTGCGCAGGATCGCAACCGACTCCGCATCGGCAGGCAGGTTCAGGTCGCCGCGCGCCACCGCAAGATCGGCCTTGCCGGCGGCAAACAGCGCAATGCTCTGCTGCGTTCCCTCGGTCGTGATCGGCACCAGCCGAACCGGACTGCCCTCGCGCGCAAAGGTCTGCGCCATGAGCTGGATGAGTTTCTGGTCCTCGCTGCCGGCAGGACCGACGGCAATCCGCAGCGTCGTCGGCCGCAACACGTAATACAACGTGCCGGCAGCGACGCAGAACGCCAGCATGCCCGCGGCGAGGATCAGAAGCGCGTGGCTCTTTCGCTTCTTTCGCAGGCGGGACGGCGCCGGATGATCGCTTGTATCTGACATCGTTCTGTCACGTTACCCGAAAAAGCGTGGAGATGGGTTTAAAAAACAACCTTACAGAACGATGACGTCATACGCCTGAAATATCCATGTCCCAACGTCCGATCCGAGAATCATTGTCGAATCCCGGTTGGGCAAAAGCATGAAGATATTGATCGCGACCGACGCGTGGCATCCGCAGGTTAACGGCGTCGTCCGCACGTTAACCTCGCTCGCCCGCAGCGCTTCGGCGCTGGAAGCCGATATCGCCTTTCTCACGCCTGACGGTTTCCCGTCGATGGCATTGCCGACCTATCCGGGGTTGCGCATCGCGCTGCCGAACCGGCGCGAGATCGCGCGGGCGGATCGAGGCGGCCGCGCCGGACGCCATCCATATCGCGACCGAAGGCCCGGTCGGCTGGGCGGTGCGCGCCTATTGCCGCCGCCGCAAGCTGGCATTTACCACGTCCTACACCACGCGCTTTCCGGAATATATCGAGGTCCGTACCAGGCTTCCGGCCAGCGTCGGCTATGCCGTGCTGCGGCACTTTCATGCGGCTTCGTCGATGGTCATGGTCGCAACGGATTCGCTGCGCCAGGAGCTGGGCGCGCGGGGCTTTCGAAAGCTCGGCTTCTGGACCCGCGGCGTCGACACCGACCTGTTTAATCCGAACAACCCTGCAACGCTCGATCTTCCACGGCCGATCTTCATGACCATGGGCCGCGTCGCGGTGGAGAAGAATCTCGAGGCGTTTCTGTCGCTCGATCTGCCAGGAACGAAAGTGATCGTCGGTGATGGACCGCAGAAGGCCGAGCTCGCGCGGAAATATCCGAACGCGGTCTTCCTCGGCGAGAAGAAGGGCGCGGACCTCACCGCGCATCTCGCAGCCGCCGACGTCTTCGTGTTTCCGAGCCTCACCGATACGTTCGGCGTGGTGCAGCTCGAAGCGCTGGCCTGCGGCACGCCGGTTGCCGCGTTCCCGGTCACCGGGCCGAAGGATGTCATCGCCGATCATCCGATTGGCGCGCTCGATAATGATTTGCGCAGCGCCTGCCTGCGCGCGCTGACGATGTCGCGCGAGGCCTGCCGGAATTTTGCGCTGGAGCGCTCGTGGGAAAACAGCGCGCGGCAGTTCATCGGCAATGTGACGGCGTTGCAGCCCAGCCGCTCGCTGCGGCCGGTGCGGCGTGCGCGCGCCACCAGCGCCGTTCAGGGTTGAACATCGAACCAGTCATTGTGAGTAGGACGAGAGGCAGAACGATCATGTCAAACATCATCAAGCTTGACGGCAGCCAGCCGCTGGATTTCGACCGCGAAATGGTCGAGCAGGCCTACGACCGCTGGGCGCCGGTATACGACCTCGTGTTCGGTGGTGTGTTCAGCAAGGGCCGCAAGGCGGCGATCCAGGCCACCAACAAGATCGGCGGCCGCGTCCTGGAGGTCGGCGTCGGCACCGGCATCTCGTTGCCGCAATATGCCTCGCACCTGCGCATCTTCGGCACCGACATTTCGGAGGCAATGTTGCAGAAGGCGAAGAAGCGCGTTGACGAACTCGGACTGAAGAACGTCGAGGGCCTCGCGGTCATGGACGCCGAGAAGCTCGAATTCCCCGACGATTCGTTCGACGTCGTGATGGCGCAATACGTCGTCACGGCGGTGCCCAATCCGGAGAAGGCGCTCGATGAATTCGCCCGCGTGCTGCGGCCGGGCGGCGAACTCATCATCCTGACCCGGGTCAGCGCTGACGCCGGCATGCGCCGCTTCATCGAACAGCGGCTGCAGCCGGTGGTTCGCCCGCTCGGCTTCCGCACCGCCGAGTTCGCATGGTCGCGCTATGCGCAGTGGCTCGCCACTGCGCGCGGCATGGAACTGGCGGAGCGCCGGCTGGTACCGCCGCTCGGTCACTTCTCGCTGGTGCGCTTCCGCAAGATCGACATCGCCGCGGCTGCGTAGGGCGCAATCGCTGATGTCGCGTCATGCGACACAGCGACACTGCGATCTGTCACATGTCAACATCATGATGTCATCCATCGGACATCGAATCCCTGTACATCCGAGCCCATCAGAAATTGGGGGAGATAATGATCAAGAACTTCATGCAGGAATTGAGAACGCAGCGCTGGGACGACCATCGCTACTATCACCACAGCCGCATCAACCAGTCGCTTCACTTCGTCAGCGCGGCGAGCTTCCTGTTCGCCTACGCCATGCTGTTCTTCGATCCGGTCGTGTCGGCGCTGGTCGGCTGGCTGGTGTCGATGACGACGCGGCAGGCCGGTCACTTCTTCTTCGAGCCGAGGGGATACGATCACGTCAACCATGCGACCCACGAGCACAAGGAAGAGATCAAGGTCGGCTACAATCTGCAGCGTAAGGTCGTGCTGATGGCGATCTGGGCGCTGTCGCCGCTGGTGCTCTATCTCGATCCGACGCTGTTCGGCCTGTTCGAGCCCTGGACCTCGACTGCTGACTTCATGCGCCAGGTTGCCAAGATCTGGCTCGCGGTCGGTATCGGCGGTCTCCTGTTCCGCACCATTCACCTGTTCTTCATCCGCGACGTCGAGACCGGCCTGGTCTGGATGACGAAGATCCTCACCGACCCCTTCAGCGATCTCAAGCTGTACTACAAGGCGCCGCTGGCTTTGATGAAGGGCGAACTGATCGATCCCGGCCTCGAGAAGCACGTCAAGCACGCTTGATCATCGGGTCCACGGAAAAGGCGTCATGCCCGGGCTTGTCCCGGGCATCCACGTTCTTAAGCACCAGTTGTGAGATCGTCATTACGAGCGAAGCGAAGCAATCCATCCGTCCACGCGGGGATAGATGGATTGCTTCGTCGCTTCG
>DAIMKE010000353.1:0-6431 GCA_036721875.1 Bradyrhizobium sp.
GCGCAAGGGCATGTGGGAGGTGGTGCGCGGCCTGCAGGCCGCCGGCGTCACCATCATCCTGACCACGCATTACATCCAGGAAGCCGAGGAGATGGCCGACCGGATCGGCGTCATCAACAAGGGCGAGATCATCCTGGTCGAAGACAAGGCCGGGCTGATGCAGAAACTCGGCAAGAAGCATTTGAAGCTCTATCTGCAGGGCAAGGTCGATGCGATCCCCGCTTCGCTTGCCGTCTATAACCTCGAACTGTCCGATGACGGCCGCGCGGTGACCTATGATTACGACACCAAGGGCGACCGCACCGGCATCACCAGTCTCCTGAGCGACCTGCGCGACGCGGGCATCCGCATCTCCGATCTCGACACCAGCCAGTCCTCTCTCGAAGACATCTTCGTCAACCTGGTGAGGACGCCATGAATTTCCGGGCAATCCAGGCCATCTACCTGTTCGAAATGGCGCGCACCTGGCGCACGCTGCTGCAGAGCATCGTCTCGCCGGTGGTTTCCACCTCGCTGTATTTCGTGGTGTTCGGCGCCGCGATCGGCTCGCGCATCACCGAAGTCGAGGGCGTCAGCTACGGCACCTTCATCGTGCCCGGCCTCGTCATGCTGTCGGTGCTGACCCAGAGCATCGCCAACGCCTCGTTCGGCATCTACTTTCCGAAATTCGTCGGCACCATCTACGAAATATTGTCGGCGCCGGTTTCCTATTACGAAATCGTCATCGGCTATGTCGGCGCCGCCGCAACCAAATCCATCATTCTCGGCCTGATCATCCTGGCCACCGCCGCACTGTTCGTGCCGCTGCACATCCTGCATCCCTGGTGGATGCTGACCTTCCTGGTTCTGACCGCGGTGACCTTCAGCCTGTTCGGCTTCATCATCGGCATCTGGGCCGACGGCTTCGAGAAGCTGCAGATGATCCCGATGCTGGTGGTGACGCCGCTGACCTTCCTCGGCGGCAGCTTCTACTCGGTGAACATGCTGCCGGAGGGCTGGCGCACGGTCTCGCTGCTCAATCCGGTGGTGTATCTGATTTCGGGGTTCCGCTGGAGCTTCTACGAGATCGCCGACGTCAGCGTGGCCCTGAGCCTCGGCATGACGGTCGGCTTCCTCGCCATCTGCATGGCGATGATCTGGTGGATCTTCAGAACCGGATACCGGCTGAAGAACTGACGCCAGGCGTCATTCCGGGACGTGCGAAGCACGAACCCGGAATCTCGAGATTCCGGGTCTGGTCCTTCGGACCATCCCGGGACGACGACACCCTCCCCGCTCGCGAAAATGTCAGCACTTTGCCGCCGATTGCGCCGTTGCGCCGCCTTGTTTGCGCCGTGGCAGGCGTTAACGATTACGGTTGCAGGCCACTGGAACCAGTGCCGCTTTCCGGGCATATTGGATGTCGGGGACGGAGAGCCGGCGTTATTTTGAGGCCCGGAGGCCAAAGGTAAATGCGTTCCTTCCTCGTTGCTTTCACCGCGCTGTCATTGCTCGCCTCGGGCGCCGCGCAGGCCAAGGTCGCCATCACGGTCGACAAGGACAACCAGCGGATGACCGTCGCCGTCGACGGGGTCGAGCGTTACACGTGGCCGGTATCGTCAGGCCTTCCCTCCTACGAGACACCGAACGGCAGCTTCCGTGCCTTCCGCATGGAAGAAGACCACTATTCCAAGGAATTCGACGAGGCGCCGATGCCGCACTCGATCTTCTTCACGAAGGTCGGCCATGCCATCCACGGCACCGATTCCGTCAACCGCCTCGGCAGCCCGGCCTCGCATGGCTGCGTGCGGCTGTCGCGCGAGCATGCCGCAAAACTGTTCGCGCTGGTGAAGGAGCAAGGCGTTCTCAACACCACGGTGACACTGAGCGGCTCGTCGCAGGTGGCGCTCGCGCGCAATCAGCGGCGCGCCAACACGGCGGTCGCGCGCCGTGCCCCGCTACCGCAGTATGAGCAGCAATACGGCGCCGCCGGCGACCCCGTCGTGATCACGCCGCAGCAGCAGCGCGTTGCGCCGCAAGCTCGGGCCGACGACGGCTACATCTATCCGGCCGACGGCTCCTCGAACGAAGCCCGCTACCCTGCGCCCGGCCGCCGCGTCTATGACACCCAAGCCTATCAGCAGCAGCAGGCCTATCAGCAACAACAGCCGCAAGCCTATCAGCAACAGCAGCAATACTACGGCAACCGCGGCTATGCGCCGGCGCCGCAGGGCTACTACTATCAACCGCGACAGCAATATTATCAGCCGCGCAGTCAGTACAGCTATCAGGATTAGCCCGATGTAGCTGGATCGGCCGCGCGATCATGCGCGGCCGCAATCTCAACCGTCCGTCGCGCGCCCCAACTGGCCGTCGCGTTGAGCCATCGACCTCGACGCCTTCCAGGCGTCATGCGCCACGATCCCGATAGCCATCGCAACGACGAAGACGATGATCCCCGGCGACAACGTCCCGAGGTTCGCGAGCGCCGGCCCCGGGCACAGGCCGACAAGGCCCCATCCGATTCCGAACACCGCTGCCCCGGCTACCAGCGGCAGATCGATCCCCGCATTGCCCGGCCGAAAGTATTGGCCGGCGAACCATGGCCGTGCGCTGCGATCGGCGAGCATGAAGCCGGGCACCGACACGGCGAGCGCAGCCGCCATCACCACCAGCAGACTAGGGTCCCATGCGCCGAGGATGTCCAGGAAGCCGAGGACCTTGGTCGGCTGCATCATGCCCGATATCAGGAGGCCCGCGCCGAAGATCAGGCCACAAACCAGGGGTGCGATGATCCACATGACGGCTCGACCTTACAGCACATGACGGGTGATCGCGACGGTCAGGATAGCCGTCAGCATGAAGACGATCGTGGCCACGATCGAACGCGGCGACAGGCGTGCTATTCCGCAGATGCCGTGACCCGACGTGCAGCCGCTGCCGAGCCGTGCGCCGAAGCCGACCAGAAGCCCTCCAACGGCAATGACGGCCCAACTGGCCGGCAGGGCGGGCATCGCCATGCCGTGGCCGACCCAGCCGGCGATGACGGGCGCGAGGACGAGGCCGCCGACGAACGCTGTTCGCCATCCCCTTTCTTCACCTTGCAAGTTCAGAAGGCCGCTGAAAATACCGCAGATTCCGGCGATCCGGCCGGTGGAGAGCATCAGCAGCACCGCCGAAAGTCCAATCAGCGCGCCGCCGATGGCAGCCGACAGTGGAGTGAAACTGGCCATCACAGGGCTCCAACGAAGTGCAGTCAGGCGCGCGATCATAAGCGCATCCGGCCCGATCGCAACGGCGGCCGAGCCTTGATCCATCGCAATGCCGGTATGGCCTGCTCCGCGCTATGCAGGACCTCCAACCGTGGGACAAGCCGATGAACAACTGGCCGCAACAGACGACCGAATTGAGTGCTCTGCTTCGCAGCCTTCGCGGCTCTGCGCCCGACGTCATGAAGGCGTTTGCGGGCATTGCGAAGGCCGCGACGGTCTCAAAAGCGCTGGATGGCAAGACCAAGGAACTGATTGCGCTCGGCATTGCGGTCGCCGTGCGGTGCGACGATTGCATCGCCTTCCACGCCAAGGCTGCCGTCGACCACGGCGCAACGCGGGACGAGGTCAGCGAAACCCTCGGAATGGCGATCTATATGGGTGCAGGCCCATCTGTCATGTATGCGAGCCACGCGCTGGAGGCGTTCACGCAATTCGAGGCCGGCAAGGCGAAGCCATCGGACAAGCAGCGCGCCGCCCGCGATGACGACGAAATCCGCCTCGAGTGACGACGTCCCGGCCGGCAGTCATGGCGACTGCAGCCCGCGCGCGCTCTATTCCTCGCCTTTCCTGAGCCGCCGCCACACGGCGCCCAGCACGTTGGAATAATCGTCGGTCCAGACCCGCTGGTCGTCCTCGGCCTCCGTCATCGCCCATTGCCCCGACGAGGCCAGCTTGCCGACGTCGGCCTCGTCCCGCGCCGAGGCGACGACCGAGGTGGAAAAGATGTACTCGTTGTCGCGGCCGGAATCCTCGCTGTAGACCCAGCTCTTCATGTCGTTGGCGTCGGCGATGCCGACGACCACGCTGGAGAGTTCCAGATGCCGGTTGGAGACGTGCATCACGACAGCGCCATGCGGCGCCAGCTTGGACTTGTAGATCTCCATCGCCTCTTCGGTCGCCAGATGGATCGGGATCGCATCCGACGAATAGGCGTCGACAATGATCAGATCATAGACGCCATCGGGCTCGCGCGCGAAGGTCAGCCGCGCGTCGCCGATGACGGGCTCGAGATCCGGTTGGCAGGACTGGATGTAGGTGAAGTATTTTGGATCGCGCGCGGTATCGACCATGGTCTGGTCGATCTCGAAGAACTTCCAATCCTCGCCGGGCTCCGCGGCGCAGACGAGCGTGCCGGAGCCGAGCCCGATTACGGCAACGCGCAACGGCGCGCCCTTGCGCTCGCGGATCGCCGTAATCGCCTGACCGATGCCGCCATCCCTGTGGTAGTAGGTGATCGGCTCGGGCCGGCCGGTGACCGGCGTGCCGTCATCGTTCCTGAATTTCTCGGCACCGTGGATCGTGGTGCCGTGCATCAGCACGTGATACTGGCCGTTCGGCGTCACCACGATCTTGTGGACGCCGAAGAAGCTGCGCACGGTCTCCACCCTCCCGTCGTCCGAGGGATACATCCGGATCAGCACCAGCGCCAAAGTCACCACGGCGGCCAGCTTCCAGCGATCCGCCCTGAGCAGGATCGCCAATATCATCGAGACGACCGCAACCGCGCCTACCACGTAGACTCGATTGGTCTCCAGCCATGTGAAGATTTTGCCGCTGCTGTAGGAGGGCGCGATCAGCGCCACTGCAATGATGGCCAGCAGTGGCCAGAACCAGCGGGACCATTTCGGCCACCGTTCCTCTGCCGGCGGCCGGCACAGCACCGCCAGCGCCACCAGGATCGGATACTCCGCGACCCAGGAGAACGTAAACGGCGCGATCAATCCCGCGAACAGTCCGCCGACCATGCCGCCGAACGACAGCGCGACATAGAAACCAGTGAGATATTTCGCGGCGGGACGGGTGCGCGCCAACTCGCCATGGCAAGCCATCGCGATGATGAAAAAGCAAAGCTGGTGGCCGCCGAGGGTCAGCAACAGGTTCTGATCGATGCCTATCGCCAACAACAGGATCACCCCCATGATCGCCAGCGGTTGCAGCATCAGCATGAACTTGTGCGGTAACAGCGGGCGTGACTGGAACACCAGCACCCAGGTCAGGAGATAGAGCGAGAGCGGCAGTACCCATAGCAGCGGCGCGGCGGCGACGTCGGTGGAAATGTGCGCGGTCACCGCGATCAGGAGGCCGGACGGAACGGCTGCCAGGAAAATCCAGCGGGCGCGCAGGATCCACGACGGGGCCGGCGCTTCGGTATCGTCGGCCGGCATGTTCAAGGCAGCAGCATTGGCCGGCGCGCGCAATAGCAGGACGCCGCAGCTTGCGATCAGCACGATCAGCAGGCCGTAGCCGCCGGTCCAGATCAGGTTTTGCGTACGCAGCGTGAAGACCGGCTCCAGCAGCACCGGATAGGACAGCAGCGCCAGGAAGCTGCCGATATTCGACGACGCATAAAGGAAATAAGGATCGGGACCGTTGGGATGGCCGGTGCGGACGAACCAGGCCTGCAGCAGCGGATTGTTGGCGGCAAGCGCGAAGAACGGCAACCCGATCGATACCGCAAACAACCCCAGCAGCCAGAACGCATAGCCTGATGTCGGCGGATCGCCCCACCCGCTCGAGATCGACAGCGGCAGCGTCAGCATCGCGACCGCGAGCAGCACCAGATGGATCGCCACCGGGAGCGTGCGATTGCGCAACTGCATCAGAAAATGCGCATAGGCATAACCGCCGAGCAGCAGCGACTGGAAGAACACCATCGCCACCGACCAGACCGCCGGCGAGCCACCGAGCCGCGGCAGCACCATCTTGGTGAACAGCGGCTGCACCGAGAACAGCAGCAGCGCACTGACGAAGATCGCCGCGGTGTAGACAACCAGGACCAGCCGGTTCCGGCCTTCGGAAGGCAGGTCCTGACAAACGGACGAATCGGGAGAAGTCATCAAAACTCCGGCTGAAGACCGGCAGGCGCCGGAGGCAGGATCCGGCGGGGGCTGCCGGAGGGCCGCAATGGAGCATAGGGCGACACGGCGAGCAATGCGGGTTAAGAAAGCGCGGACGGGGCGCTCTGCGCCGATTCCGATCAAACCTTTTTGAAGCTGAAGCTGGCATGAACGAGACGGACGTTGTCATCATTGGGGCCGGGCATAACGGCCTCACCTGCGCGGCCTATCTCGCAATGGCGGGCCTGCGCGTAAAAGTTGTCGAACGCCGCAAGGTGGTCGGCGGCGCCGCGGTGACCGAGGAATTCCATCCCGGCTTCCGCAATTCGGTGGCGGCCTACAC
>DAIMKE010000354.1:0-6430 GCA_036721875.1 Bradyrhizobium sp.
TGCCAAACCGGCGGACGCGGCGAAACCGAAGCCGGAAGGTTCGACTGACGCCGCCAGGATCGACGGAGCCAAAACCGACCCCGCAAAGCCAAGCGAAAAACCCGGCGATGCCGAACTGGACGACGCCGCCGAAAACGATGCGCCGCCCGCCGCAGCGCCCGAAAAGTCCGCACGCACGAGCGGCGGTCTCTATGAATTTCGCGACGAGCGCTGGGTCGAACTCTACGCCAAGAAGATCGAGGAACTGATCGGCGTGCTCAAGAGCAAGGGCGTTCCGGTGCTGTGGGTCGGCCTGCCCGCGATCCGCGGCCCGAAGGGAACGTCAGACATGCTGTTCCTCGACGCGCTCTATCGCGATGGCGCCGGCAAGGCGGGCATAACCTATGTCGACGTCTGGGACGGCTTTGTCGATGAAGCCGGACGTTTCCTGCAGAAGGGCCCCGACTTCGAAGGCCAGATCCGCCAGTTGCGTACGTCAGACGGCGTGTTTTTCACCAAGCCCGGCGCCCGCAAGCTCGCCCACTATGTCGAACGCGAAGTGACGCGACTGCTCGCGTCGCGATCAGGACCGATCATGGTGCCGGTCGAGCCGGCGACGCCGGAAGCCAGCGCCGTTCCCGGCCAGCCGGCGCCGCGCCCGATGGCGGGACCGATCCTGCCGCTGGTGGCTTCGTCCGTCGGTACCGATCAACTGCTCGGCGGTCCGGGCTCACGTCCTGCCGCGGTCGATGCGCTTGCCGCGCGGACAATGGTGAAGGGCGAAGCGCTGGCAGCGCCGGCCGGTCGCGCCGATGATTTTGCCTGGCCGCGCCGCGAAGTCGGCCGCGAACAGGCCAGGGGCGACACCCCGGTCGCGGCAACATCGCCAGCATCGCCAGGCGGGACGGTGGCGCCGGCCGCGCAGAGGCAACTCGTGCTGCCGCAGCAACAACCGCTGCAGCCGCAACAGAGGCGGCAATTCCGTCCGGCCCAGATCGAGCAGATGCCGGCCCAGAACGCGCAGCCTTCGCTGCGCGACTTCTTTGGCGGTTTTGGCCCATCGCCGCGCCAGCCAGCGCCGCCGGCAGCCGGCCCGCAGCGCACGCCGATCGTACCCGGCGCGCCGCGCCCGCCAGGTAATGTCGGCCGCTCGGCGGAAGTTCCGCCGGGCAATTTCACGCGATAATTTCTGAACTGCTCATGCGAGGAGCGCGCCTGCGCGCGTCCTCGCGATCAGGTCAGCCGTAGTAGCGCCAGCGCGACGGCGGACGGCGCGGCTGGCGCGTCATCAGCAACGCCAGCGCAAAGCCAATGCCGCCTGCGACCAGGAGCGCACCGAGCGGATTGTCCTGCACGGTTTTCGCCACCGCCTTCTGCCCGCTGCGAACGGTGTCGCCGCTGTTATCGTAGGCGTCCTTGGCATAGTTGACGGCCGCATCGGTGGCGTCGCGCGCGGCATCCTTGGCCTGGCCGTACAGGTTTTGCACGGTGCCCGCCGCTTCGCGCGCCCGGCCCTCGGCCTGCGTCTTCGCGTCGCCGGCCATATCGCCGACAGCACCTTCGACCTTCCCGGCAAAATCCTTGGCCGAGCCGACAATTCTATCCTTATCCATCGCGGTTACTCCTGTTTCAGGGGAGGTAACCGGCAAGTCCCCATCGGGTTCCTCGCGCTAGCCTCGATGCCGTAGGCCGACAGCTTCGGTTCAAATCATCACCCGTTCAGAGTATCAGCCCGCCGTCGACCACAATGGTCTGGCCGATGATGTAGGACGCCAGCGGCGATGCCAGGAACAACGCGGCGCCGGCCATGTCGGCGGGCGTGCCCAGCCGCTTCAACGGGATCCGCCCGAGCGCGCCTTCCAGCCGCTTCGGATTGGCCGTCGTCGCCTTGGTCATCTTGGTGTCGACCAGCCCGGGGGCGATGCCGTTGACGCGGATGCCGTTCTCGGCCCACGCCTCGCCGAGCGTGCGCGTCAGCCCGACCGCGCCTGTCTTCGAGGCGTTGTAGGCCGGGTTGCCCATGGTGGAATGGTAGGCGGCGGTCGAACTGACGATGATGAGCGAGCCCTTGCTCGCACTCAGCATGTCGTGAAATCTGGTTGCACAGGCCATCAGGCTCATCAGATTGACTTCCAGCACCTTGCGAAAGCCATCCATCTCGAATTCGCCGCGACGGTAGATCACCACGCCCTGCGCCAGCACCAGCACGTCGAGCTTCTCGAACGGCGGCTTGAATGCCTCGACCGCCTGCGGCTGGCTGACGTCGAGCTGAAAGTAATCGAGGCCTTCGAGATACGATCCGTCGTCAGGCGAATAATCGGCAGCGCTCGAGCGGGTGCCGCAGACCGCGACACGCGCACCCTTGCCGCGAAAGGCATGCGCGATGCCGTTGCCGATACCGCTGGAGCCGCCGACCACCAGCACCTGCTTGCCGCTGAAATCCAGTTCGTTCATCCCTGCGTTCCCTTTTCTTGTTTGGCCTTAGCCTAATCCCTCGCCGAGGAATTTGGCCATGAGAACCTCATCGTAATATCGCCCATCCTGCTTGAGGGCGCGCTTTTCGTAGCCGTATTCGACAAAGCCCATGGCATCGTAAAGACGGCGCGCCGCGGCGTTGTCGCTCACCACGGTCAGTTGAACCGCCTCCACACGTCCGCGCGCATGGTCGAGAACTGCGGCGACAAGTCTTTCGCCGAGGCCGAGATTTCGACCGGCGGCCCGCACATACATGCCCCAGAGCTGTGCCTTGTGCGCCCGCTTCGAACCTTCCTGCGCAGCATAGCCCGCTATTCCCACGAGCACCTCGTCAAGGAATGCGCCGAAAATATCCGCGCGGGCTACGACCGCCTCGAACCACGCCAGCGGTTGCGCGCTTTCTATTTCGAAAGTACTGCCGAAAGCCTCGGGATTTTTCCGCAGAGCCTCCAGCCGGATCTCCCGGTACAGGGCAGCGTCCGACGACCCCAGGCGGCGAATCTGCAGGCTGCGAATTTCGGTCACGTTTGCACCTTGTTCGGCTTCGTTGACCTGTCTGGGGATCGGTGCCAGCCTTGTCAATCCTGCAACACGCTCAGCCGTCTATCGTCAGGATACATCATGTCAGATTTCAAACATCTCAGCCGCTCGGTCAAAGGCCTGACCGTTCTCGTCACCGGCGCCGCCAGCGGCATGGGCCGCGCCACGGCGCTGGTTTTTGCCGCAGAGGGCGCAAACGTCGCCGTCACCGATCTCAACGCCGATGCCACCCAGGCCGTGGCTGACGAGATTGCCGCAGCTGGCGGCTCGGCAAAGGCATGGGTTCTCGATGTCGCCGAACCGCAGGACATCACCCAGGTGGTGGGCGACGTCGCCAGGCATTTCGGCTCGCTCGATATCGTCATCAACAACGCTGGAATGTCCGTACGCATGCCGATCGACGACGAAGGGTATGACGCCGGCTGGGACAAGGCGCTGGCCGTGATGTTGACCGCGCATCCACGGATCATCCGCGCCGCGCTGCCGCATCTGCGTCGGTCGAAGTGCCCGCGCATCGTCAATATCGCATCGACGGAAGCGCTCGGCGCCACCGCAACGGTCAGCGCTTACTCCGCGGCGAAAGGCGGTGTCACCAGCCTGACCCGCTCCCTCGCCGTCGAGCTCGGCCGCGAGGGCATCACGGTGAACTGCATCTGCCCGGGGCCGATCCGCACCGGGATTACCGACCGGATTTCCGAAGAGCACAAGACGATCTACGCCAAGCGCCGCACCGCACTCGGCCGCTACGGCGACCCCGAGGAGGTGGCGCACATGACCCTGAGCCTGTGCTTGCCCGCAGCCTCGTTCCTGACCGGCGCGGTGATCCCGGTGGACGGCGGGTTGATGGCGCGAAACGCGTGAGGCGCGCCCCGGACGCTGCGCTGCCTGGGCGATGCAAAGCATCGTCCGGCAATGCTGCGCAGCTGATCCGGGGTCCCTCGCCGAGGCTGGGTCCCGGCTCTGCGGCGCACCGCTAACACGCTGCACCGCGTCCGGGACAAGGATAATGCAATGCTGCATGCGTCCTCGAACATTGACACTCGCATGTCGGGGAGTAACTTTTCCGACAACGAGAGTGGGACAAATCGCCCGCCGCATATTGGAGAAACGCCATGACGGTCACGATCCGGCAGCTTCATCCGGTTTTTTTCGGCGAGGTTTCGGGCGTCGATTTGCGCAAGCCCCTGACGCCGCAGGAAGCGGCCGATATCGAAGCGGGCATGGACAAATACGCCGTGCTGCTGTTCCGCGACCAGGACATCACGGACGAACAGCAACTGGCCTTTGCGCTGAACTTCGGCGAGCGCGAGCACGCGCGCGGCGGTACCGTCACCAAGAAGGAAGACTACCGCCTGACGTCGGGGCTGAACGACGTTTCCAACCTCGGCAAGGACGGCAAGCCGCTGGCGCGCGACAGCCGCACCCACCTGTTCAATCTCGGAAACTGCCTGTGGCATTCCGACAGTTCGTTCCGCCCGATCCCGGCCAAGTTTTCGCTGCTGTCGGCGCGGGTGGTCAATCCCAAGGGCGGCAACACCGAGTTCGCCGACATGCGCGCAGCCTATGACGCGCTCGACGACGACACCAAGGCCGAGATCGAGGACATGATCTGCGAGCATTCGCTGATGTATTCGCGCGGCTCGCTCGGCTTCCTCGATTACAGCGAGGAAGAAAAGGCGATGTTCAAGCCGGTGCTGCAGCGGCTGGTGCGGACCCATCCGGTACACCGCCGCAAGTCGCTGTATCTGTCGTCGCACGCCGGCGCCATCCAGGGCATGAGCGTGCCCGAGGCGCGGCTGCTGCTGCGCGATCTCACCGAGCACGCCACGCAGCGCGAATTCGTCTATGTCCACAAATGGACGCTGCACGACCTCGTGATGTGGGACAACCGCCAGACCATGCATCGCGTGCGGCGCTACGACCAGTCGCAGCCGCGCGACATGCGCCGCGCCACGGTCGCCGGCACCGAACCGACGGTGCAGCAGCAGGCGGCGGAGTAGGCCACACTGTCATCGCCCGCGGAGGCGGGCAATCCAGTAAACACAGGCGTTGAAATTGCGAAGGCTGGTGATTACGGGATGCCCCGCCTGCGTGGGGCATGACGGCCTGAGTTAGGCGTGCCCGGCTTCGTTCGACAGCATGCCGACATCGATCCCGATCTTGCGCAGGGCACGCTGGTACTTTTCATCGACGTCATTGCCGAAGATCAGGTCCGGGTCGGCATCGCAATGCAGCCAGCCGTTGTGCTGGATCTCGTTTTCCAGCTGCCCGGGCGCCCAGCCGGCATAGCCCAGCGCCAGGATCGCGTGCTTCGGTCCGGTGCCCTTGGCGATCGCCTTGAGAATATCGACGGTCGCAGTGAGGCAGATGCCGTCGTCGATATTGAGCGTCGCATCCTTGATGAAGAAATCGCTCGAATGCAGCACGAAGCCGCGGCCGGTGTCGACCGGTCCGCCCTTCAGCACCTTCATGGTCTCGGCGTTTTCCGGCAGCTTGATCTGGTCGGCCTTCTGGATGATGTCGAGTTGCACCAGCAATCCGGGAAAATCGATGCTGCCGGCCGGACGGTTGACAATGATGCCCATCGCGCCTTCGGACGAATGCGCGCACATGTAAATGACCGAACGCTCGAAGCGCGGATCGCCCATGACCGGCATAGCGATCAAAAGCTGCCCGTCGAGATAGCCTTCGGCGGACGCGTTGTCGCCAACACCGGCAATCTTGCGGCGAACAGGCTTCGATGTCTTGCCTTCAGGGCTCATCCGCAAAGGCCTCTCTTGATGATCCATATCCTGATATCGGGTGCGGCTTCTGTCAATCAAGCATACCGCCGCATTCCGCGGCCGATCACACGCAATTCAATGGTTTGGGCAGGGACTTGCCTGTAAAGACGTCGCATGTTCGTGATAGTTCCCCTCCGCGCCGCGATCGGCGTCGCCATTACGCTTTCGGTCGCGTTTGCGGCGATGGAAGTTCGCGCCGACGATTCCTCGCCGTGGCAGCGCGACGCACATTCCGCACTGCGGTTGCTGGCCGGATCGCGCAGCGGCGCGGTGCTGCTTGGGGGCATTGCGATCCAGTTGCAGCCGGGCTGGAAAACCTACTGGCGGACGCCAGGCGATTCCGGCGTCCCGCCCCGTTTCGATTTCTCCAAATCCGACAATGTCGAGGCGGTTACCGTGCTCTGGCCGGCACCGATGAAATTCGACGACGGCGCGGGCGGAACCGCGCTGGGCTACAAGCAGCAGGTCGTCCTGCCGCTGCGGATCGTGGCGAAAAATGCCGACAAGCCGGTGACTTTGCGCGCCAACATCAACTACGCGGTCTGCGACAAGATATGCATTCCGGTCGAGGCCAATGCCGAACTCGGCTTTGCCAGCGTGGCAAGCACCGAGGACGGGGCACTGTCCGATGCGCTCAACGCCGTGCCAAAACC
>DAIMKE010000355.1:0-3168 GCA_036721875.1 Bradyrhizobium sp.
GCGGGCAACCTCGCACAACATGCTGCCATCGATCGGGCTCCTATCCTGGAAATAACGTCCCTTCAGCGGCCTGCACCATTTCCCGCCGATGAAATTGTCGTAGCGGGTGCGAAGATTGGCTTCCGTCGTGGGTGACTGAGTGGACTTGTCGAGCACGTTGCGACTCCTTGTTTGCCTGATCGCTCCGAAGCTGGGGTGGAGAGCGACAACCACTGCCGGTAACCAAATTGATGTCCCGTTCGGCCACTAACCTTAATCCGGATCAAATCGCATCGGCCCGCTTCGACATCATCCGATCAGAAAGTAGGCGGCTCGCTTTGACATGCATCAAAGTCCAATTGGCTTTCGCTTCTATTCTGGGAGCGGCGAATTCGAAGGAGAGCGATGATGGCAAAGACAATGAAGGCGGCGGTGGTCCGCGCGTTCGGCAAGCCCTTGACCATCGAGGAGGTCCCGATCCCCGCGCCGGGCCCCGGCGAGGTGCTTGTCAAGATCGTCGCCAGCGGCGTCTGTCACACCGACCTTCACGCGGCAGGCGGCGACTGGCCCGTGAAGCCGACGCCGCCGTTCATCCCAGGCCATGAAGGGGCCGGCATCGTTGCGGCCTTGGGCCCCGGTGTCACCGGATTGAAAGAAGGCGACGCCGTCGGCATCGCTTGGCTGCACGATGCGTGCGGAAATTGTGAATATTGCGGGACCGGCTGGGAAACGCTTTGCGAGCACCAGCACATGAGCGGCTATACGGTCAACGGCAGCTTTGCCGAATATGCCATCGGTGCAGCCCCCTACGTGGCGCGCTTGCCCGCCGGCGGCGACTTCGCCGAATTGGCGCCGATCCTTTGCGCCGGGGTGACCACCTACAAGGGAATCAAGGAGACCGAAGCCAAGCCCGGCGAATGGATTGCCATTTCCGGCATCGGCGGCCTCGGCCACGTCGCCGTTCAATACGCCAAGGCGATGGGCTTGCATGTCGCAGCGCTGGACGTCACGGACGAAAAGCTGGCCTTGGCGCGCCAGCTCGGTGCCGACATCACGGTGAATGCCAGGGCGCCGGATGCCGCGGCTCAAATTGTCAAGGCAACCGGTGGCGGCGCTCACGGCGTCCTGGTCACGGCGGTATCGGTTCCCGCCTTCTCCCAGGCCCTGCACATGGTACGGCGCAAAGGTACGATCAGCCTCAACGCGCTTCCCCCTGGTGAATTTCCGACGCCGATTTTCGACGTGGTTCTCAAGCGCATCACGATTCGCGGATCGATCGTCGGCACCCGCAAGGACCTCGCCGAGGCGATAGAGTTCGCCGCGCACGGCAAGGTGAAGACGCATATTCACAAGGCGAGGCTGGAAGACGTCAACACGATCTTCCGCGACCTCCAAGCAGGGAAGGTTGATGGCCGCATGGTGATGACCCTGTAATCGCTGGGGCTACGAAAGCGGTCAGGCTCGAGGATGAGGTGAGTATCCAGAAAGCGAAGTCGCTCGACTTGAGGGGAGCACTCGAAGCTGCAGATTCGGTCCGCGAAAGAATAAGCATGAGAATGGTCGAGCGCCCGCGCATGCTGGGACCGGTACGCTGTGCGCGAACAAAATCGCGACAAACAACAAACTCCTTTGGGTCGCTCGCAGGCGCGGCGTTTCTGATCCGGGACGCGCATCTGCCTGAGCACGCGATCACGATCTACGAAGCCCTGTCGGTGTTCGGTGGAAGCCTGGCTGGCGCGCAATTGCCTCGCACCTGACGTCCAACCGGGCAGAATCAGGGACCGGTTCAGCCGCGCAGCATTTTTGCGCGTCTCCGACCTCGAGCTCAGGTGCCTACCATACTTCGACAGCAGCGGGAGGCGATGGCCCGATTTGGGAAGGGTGAAGGGGATCCTCACCGGCAAAGCCAAGCGGATAGCTGATCCGCCGCCAAGGGGCAGCCCCAGACGGTGAATGGTCTGCGCAGGATCTTTTACCATCGCAACCCACGGGCCTGCCGGATACTACCCCAGTGCAAATGCAATTCGTGTATTCCATTGAGCTTGATCAAAGACCGCTCAGCTCCTACTGAGTATTGGATAAACCGCAATTCTTGTCGGAGAACACGCTGAGGGAGGCGATGGTGGAGAACATCAAGCAATATCGCGCAGTTGCTTTGCTATGTCGTCAGCAGGCGGCGCTACGCCCTGAGGCGAACTGGCAGTGGTTAGCAGAAGCTGAGCGCTATGAGCATTTGGCCGATGCCGAGATCGCGGTGTATTTTAAGGAATGCAACGGGGTGTCGAATTCGACGCCAAGCTTGCGGCGGCCTGATGTATCGCTGCCTGATCTTACTTTCCACACCGCGCATGACGCTTCGGCGCCGCGAAATTGCGACTAATCCGCCAACTTCCGTTTTCGGCAATGGAGTGTTCTTGGGGTAGGCAGGTCAGGCGTTGCCGTCTTACGGCGCGACTCTGCAACGTGGCGATCATGGCGTCCAAAAGCCCTACGTAATTCGCTGCAAGCAGTATCTGCACCGAGCAAGGCGGCGTGCGTTCAGGACCAAAGAGCTGTCTGCTTCGGAATCGCGCGATGAGACCAGCGGCACTCTGCATGGACGCGCCAACATCAGAACCGCAACTGCGCCGTGAGAACGGGCAAACTCGTTTAGGATGATGCTGGTGACGGCAATAACGCCGACAACCGCGGTCAGAAAGGTGTGCCGGCGTAATTTTCTTGGTCGCACCTGACGACCATCTCCGGCCTCAAGCTCAGATGCTACCATACAGCGGGCTTCGACCGTGTTGGGAGACGATGGCCCGATTTGGGGAAGGGCTAATCTCCGTCAGCAAAGCCCGACCGGATACGCTGTCGCGCAGAGCCTCCCGAGGATGTCTTAAACGATCTTGTCGCTTCTGTCGGCTGGGTTCGCTCGAGTCCCTCGCCAAGAGCAGGAGCAGGGCAGGCCGCGTGAGTCCGGGCTCCCGAAAGTTTGAGCCAGATCAAAGAATGATGAGATGAATCTGTGTACTTGGCGGAGCTTGACGATCGCTCGCCAACTTCCAATGTGGATTGGCGAAGAGTTAGCAGGTCCATGCGCTTTCTTCGGACGATACTGGCGCTTTTGATAGCCTGGCCGCTGTTGGCGTTGCCGGCGTCCGGGGCGACGTTCGCCATGGCTGGCGCAATTCAAGATATTTTGGGCGT
>DAIMKE010000355.1:3178-6427 GCA_036721875.1 Bradyrhizobium sp.
GCTGAGACGGAAGCGATGCCTGCCGATATGTCTGCTGGAATGAACGCGTGCTGCCCCGGCGAGGAGAAGACTCTCCCGTGCGACCGTTCAGCAGGTCAATGTCCAATGGCCTTCTGTGCAGGGCAGCCGGTTACCATTGGCGCTGTTTGCTCGCTCCACCTCAATATCCCGATGCCCCGCGGCGACCGGCTCCCGATTCCGTTGGATCAAGTCGTTTCGCTCGATAGCGGGAATCCTCCGTTCAGGCCTCCTCGCATCTGATTTCCCGCATGGAAACGCGGCATGCGTACGCGCTTGCCGTGCAACTGCTTGCGCCCGCGCGTGAGGCACCATCGAGACAATCAGAAAGGAGAGATCCATGCGTTGGAAGATCGTAGCCGTTGCGATGCTTGCCGCAACGATGGGCAATGCCGACTTCGCGTTCGCCGCGGCCGCCGACTATGTGTTCGAAGCGGTGAGTGCGGAGGCGAAGAAGGGTGATGACGTCATCGTGGCGGTTCGCCTGGTCAACAAGGTAACCCGACAGCCAGTGCCAGACGCCGTGATCTTCCGCGCCCGGCTTGACATGGCGCCGGACGGGATGGCGGAAATGGAATCGCCAGTGACAGCCCTATCCCCCAAGGAGCCTGGCACCTATCCCTTCAACGTAGATCTGCCGATGCCGGGACGCTACCAGCTGAGCGTTGCCGCCAAGGTTCAAGGCGAGGCGGAGACGGTCATCGGCAAGATCGTGATCAAGACCAACAAGTAAAACTCGACCGGCGCTTCGACTGCGAACTGCCGGCGGAATCATCGTGTGTTGATCTGGCTCAACACGCCCGAAGACCCCTGCCATCAAGGTGATGCAATGAAACAGCCCCTAATGACAAAGCTTGCACTCGCAATTGGTCTGGGGGCGGCCAGCTACTGGTCGGCCCAACAACCGCTCTTGCAGGAGCTCTTGTCTCCTGCGGCCCCAGCATCCGCTGCCGAGCGGTCGGTGATTTACTACCGCGATCCGAGCGGGGCGCCATTCTGGTCGGCGACCCCCAGGACGGATCGGAAGGGCAGTGCGTATCTGCCGGTCTATGACGATCAGGAGCCATCGTTTGATCCGCCACCAAAGGTTCATGCTCAGACGGTGAACGGGCCGCGCAGGGTCCTTTATTATCGCAACCCCATGGGCCTGCCGGATACTTCGCCGATGCCGAAGAAGGATCCGATGGGGATGGACTACGTCCCTGTGTACGAGGGCGATGAGGCCGATGACGGCTCGATCAAGCTTTCACCGGGCAAGATCCAGCGCACCGGGGTGAAATCCGAACCGGTCGAGCGGCGAATCATGCGGACGCCGGTCCGGGCTCCAGGCACCATTCAGCTCGACGAGCGACGGGTCTCGGTCATCGCGATGCGGGCGGAAACCTTCGTGCAGAAGGTCGCGGACGTCACGACCGGAGCGCCCGTGAAAGCTGGCCAGCCGCTGATGCGGATCTACAGCTCAGCCATTGCTTCCGCTTTCGCCGAGTATCTCACAACGATCACGTCGAAAACCACGGCAGGCGTGGAGCAGTACGGTCGGGGCTCGCGCCAGCGATTGGTGAACCTGGACGTTCCCGAGCAGGCTATCGCGGCGATGGAGACGGCGCGAACCGCGCCCGTGACCGTCGAATGGTCGGCGCCGCGGGACGGCCTCGTCTTGGAGCGGAACGCGGTGGAGGGAATGCGCGCGCAACCCGGTGACGTACTCTTCCGGATCGCGGACATCTCGCTGGTATGGGCTCTGGTCGATGTGGCGGAACGTGACCTCGGCCACATCGCCGTTGGTCAAGTCGTAAGCGTCCGGGCGCGCAGCTTTCCGGGCCGAACGTTCACCGGAATCATCAGCGTGATCTACCCTCAGGTGAACCGGGAGACGCGCACCGCTCGCGTTCGAATTGAGCTTGCCAACGCCGACTTGGCGCTCCTTCCGGATATGTATGTTGACGCCGAAATCGAAACTGCCAATCCGTCCCCCACGCTGGCCATTCCCGAGAGTGCCATCCTGGACACAGGCACCCGGCAGGCCGTGCTCGTCGACAAGGGCGCGGGACGTTACGAGCCGCGCCCTGTGAAGCTCGGCAGGCGTGGCAGCGGCTACGCCGAAATAAGAGAGGGGGTCGCCGAAGGCGAGGCCGTGGTCACGACTGCGAACTTCCTGATCGACGCGGAGAGTAACCTCAAGGCGGCGCTGAAGAGCTTTTCGGAAGCGACGACTCCGGATGGCGGCATGCCCGGCCACGCACAACAGATGGGAGAAAAGAAATGATTTCCCGTGTCATCGCCTGGTCGGCAAAAAATCTGTTGCTAGTTCTGTTTGGCACCGGCTTTGCCGCCGCGGCCGGACTGTATGCCCTCATACATCTTCCTCTCGACGCAATCCCGGATCTCTCCGATACCCAGGTGATCGTATACACCGAATACCCCGGGCAGGCGCCACAGGTCGTTGAGGACCAGGTCACTTATCCGCTGACCACGGCGATGCTGACCGTGCCTAAGTCGAAGGTCGTGCGCGGCTTTTCCTTTTTCGGCGTGTCCTTCGTCTACGTCATTTTCGAAGACGGTACCGACATCTACTGGGCGCGCTCGCGGGTGCTGGAATTCCTCAACAGCGCGGCTTCTCGCCTGCCCGCAGGCATGTCGCCGACCATCGGTCCGGACGCGACCGGCGTGGGGTGGGTCTACCAATACGCCGTGATGTCCAAAGAGATGAACCTGGCGGAGACGCGAACGCTCCAGGACTGGAATCTGAAATTCGCGCTGGCGAAGGCCGAAGGGGTGGCGGAAGTCGCAAGCGTGGGCGGCTTTGTCAAGCAGTACAACGTCGTGCTCGATCCTCAACGCATGCGAGATCGCGGCATCAGCATGCAGAAGATTCGGGACGCTATCCGGGCCAGCAACACGGATGTGGGGGGCCGCACCGTCGAATTGTCGGAGTTCGAGTACGTCATTCGCGGCAAAGGGTATTTGAAGAGCGTCGACGATCTCGGCAGCATCGTCCTCAAGACCAGCAACGGTACCCCTGTTCTGCTGCGCGATGTCGCCCGGGTCGAACTCGGCCCCGACGAGAGGCGTGGCATTACCGAACTCAACGGGGAAGGCGAGGTCGCGAGCGGAATCGTGCTGCAACGTTTTGGCGTGAATGCGCTCAACGTCATCGAGAATGTCAAGAAGCGATTCAAGGAGATCGCGACCAGCCTGCCGGCGTCGACCGAAATCGTGCCAGTCTATGAT
>DAIMKE010000356.1:0-6426 GCA_036721875.1 Bradyrhizobium sp.
TGCTGGCGCTGAACGCGACCATCGAAGCCGCCCGCGCCGGCGACGCCGGACGCGGCTTTGCGGTGGTCGCTTCCGAAGTCAAATCGCTGGCCGGCCAGACCGCGAAGGCCACCACCGAGATATCCGAGCAGATCGCGGCCATCCAGGCCGCGAGCGACCAGACCGTCACGGCGATCCAGAACGTCGCCAACGTGATCGCCGAGATCGACCAGATCGGCACAGCGATTGCGGCGGCGATCGAAGAACAGGGTTCCGCCACCAAGGAAATCTCCCGCAGCGTGTCCGAAGCGGCGCGCGGCACCCAGGAGGTCAATTCCAACATCACGGGCGTCCAGAAGGCCGCCGACGAGACCGGCTCCGCCGCCAACCAGGTGCTCGGCGCGGCCGAGCAGCTGTCCTCGCAGTCCAAGGATCTCGCCGGACAGGTCAACCGCTTTCTCTCGGAGGTCAGGGCGGCGTAAGCGCTGCCCCGAGGGGCGGACAAGGGGTAGGCTTGTCGAGGGGGATGCCGGCCATGCTACAAGCGGGAACATTCCCGCCGGCTGGAACTTGGTGTTGCGTAGCGTGGCCTATATCCCTGAAATGACCGCGGTTTTCGCGGTATCGCCCGGCGAGTGTCGTGAGTCTGCTTGAGACCGAAGAATTGCAGCGCCGGATCGCGGTGCTAGAGGCGGAGAACGCTCGGCTGAACGCACTCGCGGTCGCCGACAACAGCGAGTTGGAACGCGCCGAGACCGCGCTCGCCGACAGCGAGCAGCGCTACCGCACCCTCTTCAATTCCATCGACGAGGGGTTCTGCATCATCGAGTTCTTCGATGGTCCCCACGGACCGCTGAGCGACTACGTCCATATCGAAGCCAACCCGGCCTACGCCGTGCACGCCGGCATTCCCAATGTGGTGGGGCAGAAGCTGCGCGAGATGGTGCCGGACGAGGCCGACGGCTGGGCCGAACTTTACGGCGGCGTGCTTCGGACCGGAGTACCGATCCGCTTCGAGCGCGAACTCGTCGCCACCAGACGCCATCTCGAACTGGCTGCGTTCCGTGTCGAGCCCGCCAGCCGGCGCCAGGTCGCCGTGCTGTTCCAGGACATCACGGCGCGCAAGCGCGCCGAGGCGGCGATACAGCACCTCAACGAAACGCTTGAGGCCCGTATCGCGGAGGCGATCGCCGAGCGCAAGCAGGCCGAGGAAGCCTTGCGCCAGTCGCAGAAGATGGAGGCGGTGGGCCAGCTCACCGGCGGCATCGCGCACGACTTCAACAACCTCCTGACCGGCATCATCGGCTCGCTGGAACTGCTGGAGACGCGGCTGCGCCAGGGACGCACCTCCGAACTTCACCGCTATGTCGCTGTCGCCCAGGGCGCGTCGAAGCGCGCCGCGGCCCTCACCCACCGCCTGCTCGCGTTCTCGCGCCGGCAGACGCTCGACGCCAAGCCGACCGACGTGAACCGGCTGGTGATGGACATGGAGGAACTGATCCGGCGCACCGTCGGACCGCAGATCACGCTCGAAGTGGTGACGGCCGGCGGGTTGTGGCCGGCGCTGATCGACGCCTCGCAGCTCGAAAGCGCGCTGCTCAACCTCTGCATCAATGCGCGCGATGCGATGCCGGAGGGTGGCCGCATCACGATCGAGACCGCCAACAAGTGGCTCGACGACCGCACCGCCAAGGAACGCGATCTATCGCCCGGCCAGTATCTGTCGGTCTGCGTCACCGACACCGGCACCGGCATGACGTCAGACGTGATCGCACGCGCATTCGACCCGTTCTTCACCACCAAGCCGCTCGGCCAGGGCACCGGCCTCGGGCTGTCGATGGTCTATGGCTTCGTGCGGCAGTCCGGCGGACAGGTGCGGATCTATTCCGAAGTGGGGAGCGGCACCACGATGTGCCTCTACCTGCCGCGGCACCACGGCGCTTCGCCCGAGACCGTGGCAAGCACGGCCACCGCCAAGACAACGCGGGAACGCACCGGCAAGACGGTCCTGGTCGTCGATGACGAGCCAAGCGTCCGCATGCTCGTGACGGAGGTGCTGGAAGAGCATGGCTATGGCGGGATCGAGGCGTCGGACGGACCATCCGGCCTGAGGGTGCTGGAGTCGGACGCACGGATCGACCTGCTTATCACCGATGTCGGCCTGCCCGGCGGTCTCAACGGCCGCCAGCTTGCCGACGCGGCGCGCACCACGCGTCCGGACCTCAAGGTCCTGTTCATCACCGGCTATGCGGAGAACGCCATCATCGGCAACGGCCAGCTCGCACCCGGCATGCGGGTGCTGACCAAACCGTTCGTGATGACGACGCTGGCGGAGCGCATCGCCGAGATGATCGGCGACGAACCCAAAGAATAGGCCGAAAGCTCCGCCGCTATCCCCGCAATCCCAGAACACGCCGCGCGATCGCCTGCCGATGCACTTCGCTCGGCCCCTCGTACATCCGCATCAGCCGCGCCTTTTGCGAGAGCGCGTTGAGCGGCAGTTCCAGCGTCATGCCGAGCGCGCCGAGCGTCTGCATGGCGTGGTCGCAGGCCTCGTAGGCCATCTCGGTCGCGAACACCTTGATCATCGAGGCTTCCTGCCTGACATCCTGGCCGCGGTCGGTCTTGTCGGCGGCATCCAGCACCATCAGCCGGCAGGCGTGTATCCGCGTCGAGATATCGGCGACCCACCACTGGATTGCCTGGCGATCGGCGAGCTTGACGCCGAACGTCTCACGCTGCCTGGCGTGTTCGCACAGCATGTCGAGCGCGCGTTTGGCGATGCCGATGCAGGTCGATCCCATCTCGAGCCGCCGCGTGCGCAGCCGCAGCTGCATCGGCGCATAGCCCTTGCCGACCTCGCCGAGCACGGAGTCCCGGGGGATACGGCAATCCTCGAACACGATCTCGTAGGTCGCCTCGCCACCCAGCATCGGGATCTCGCGCTCGATGATGAAGCCCGGCGTCCCCTTCTCGACGATGAAAGAGGTGATGCCGCCCTGCCGTGCGTCGTTGCCGACACGGGCCATGACGATAATGAAATCAGCGCGGCGCGCGTTGGTGATCCAGATCTTGCGGCCGTTCAGCACCCACTGGTCGCCCTCCAGCACCGCACGGGTCTTCATGGCCGCGGGATCGCCGCCGGCGCCCGGCTCGGAAATCGCGATCGCAGAGACCATGCGCCCTTCGATGTAGGGCTGCATGTACTTCCGCTTCTGCGCCTCGGTGCCTACGGCCTGCAGCATGCGCAAATTGGGCGAGTCCGGCGGCAATATGAACGGCACGCAGGTCCGGCCGAGTTCTTCATGGACCGCGGCCATGGTGCGGGTCGGCAGGTCATGGCCGCCGAGGTCTTCAGGCGCGTCGAGGCCCCACAAGCCCAGATCCTTCGAGACCGTGCGCAGCCGCTCCCGTTGCGCATCGCTCAATTCCGGATGGCCGGAGCCGGGCAGCTTGGACCTCAAATAATCCGGTTCGAGCGGGATAAGTTCGCGGTCGACGAATTTCGCGACGGTGTCGCGGATCATGGCGGTTTCGTCATCGGTACTCATATCAAGAAGCCTTTCAGTCGGCGAAACCGACATAGCGGACAAAGTCGCCGTTCGCCTCGCGATCGGAGCGGACGGCATTGGCGGGAAAACTGTCGTCGGGATGATCCATCCGTTGCATCCCCATGGTCTTCCCCCAATCCTGTTGTTATGCAGCAGCCTTTTGAGCCGCAGCCGAAGCCAGCACCATCTCGGCGCACTTCTCGCCGATCATGATCGCGGGCGCATTGGTATTGCCGCTGGTCAGCGTCGGCATGATCGAGGCATCGGCAACGCGCAGGCCCTCGATGCCATGCACGCGCAATTCGCGATCGACGACCGCAAGCGGATCCGATCCCATCTTGCAGGTGCCGACGGGGTGGTAGGTCGTCTCGGCATTGTTGCGGACCCACTCGAGCAACTCCGCGTCGCTCTGCAATTTGGCGCCGGGCGCGATCTCCTCGCCGGTGATCTCCTTCAGCGGCGATGTCGCCATCAACTCGCGCCCCTTGCGGATGACCGCGAGAATGCCAGCGCGGTCATGCTCGGTGGAGAGAAAGTTGAACCGGATCGCGGGCGGTTCGCCGGCATCTGCCGACTTGATATGGACCGAGCCGGTGCTTTCCGAACGCAGCACATTGGCGTTCATCGTGATGCCCTGCCGCTTGGCGACGCGGCGCTGGCGCCCAACCATCTCATACAGGAACGGCAGGATGGAAATCGTCGCGTCCGGCGTCTCCAGTCCCTCGCGGGTGCGGAAGTAGATGCGGACGGGAACAGCGGTCGACGCCAGAAAGCCGGTGCCGAACAGCGCGTATTTCATCGCCTCGCGGGCGAGCCGCCAGCCCCGCGCATTGTCATTGAAGGTCATGTTGCGGGCAGCAATCGCAAACTTCAGGCGGGGCGAATAGTGATCGCGCAGATTCTCGCCGACGCCGCGCAGCTCATGCACCGGCGCGATGCCAAGCGAGCGGAGCAATTCGGGCTGACCGATGCCGGATAGTTCCAGAAGTTTTGGCGAGTTGATCGAGCCGCCCGAGACGATGACTTCGCGCGCCGCCCTCGCCTCGCGGCGCGCACCATTGACGGAATAGCGCACGCCGACGCAGCGCTTGCCTTCCAGGATCAACGCCTCCGCCATCGCGCCCTGCTCGATCACGAGGTTCGGTCTCCCCCGTACCGGATCGAGATAACAGACCGCGGTGCTCTGGCGCTTGCCGCCTGATATCGTCACCTGCGACATGCCGATGCCTTCCTGGGTCTCTCCGTTCTGGTCCGGGTTGAACGGAAGCCCGATTCTCGCCGCGGCCTCGATAATCTTCTCCAGCAGCGGCACCTTGTTGCGCGGCGTATCGTTGACGCGCAGCAAGCCGTTGCGGCCGCGAAACTTGTCGGAGCCGCCTTCGTAGCGTTCCATTCGCTGAAAGATCGGCAGCACGTCCTGATAGCTCCAGCCGCGATTGCCGAGCTGGGCCCAATGGTCGTAGTCCTGCGCCTGGCCACGCATGTAGACCATGCCGTTGATCGAACTCGATCCGCCCATCATCTTGCCGCGCGGCACATCGATGCGACGGCCGCCCGAGCCTTCGTCGGGTTCGGACTTGTAGCACCAGTTCACCGCGGGATCGTCGATCATCTTGGAGGTGCCGACCGGGATGCGCGCCCAGAAGTGGTTCGATCCCCTGGTGCCGGCTTCCAGCAGCAGCACGCGATAGCTGCCGTTCTCGCTCAACCGGCTTGCGACCACCGCGCCGGCCGAACCGGCGCCGACGACGATGAAGTCATAGGCGGCATTGTCCGACATGTCAGCTAATCCCGCTTGAAACGATAATTGAAGCGGTTGCCGTCGGCCGTGATCAGGCCCGCCGTCGGCGTCGGAAAATGAATCGGCAAGATCAGCGTGTCGGTGCCGGCCACGGAAGCAAAGAATTTTCGCCGCGAGATCGCCGACTCTTTCGGGTCCCAGTCCGGCTTTGCCGACCATTCGGGCTCGCGGCACTGGATCATGTGATGCATGAGATCGCCGGCCACCACCGCGCGCTTGCCCTTCGAGAAGATGTTGACGCAGCAATGACAGGGCGAATGCCCGGGCGTCGGCGTCAGCGTGATCGTATCGTCGAGGGCGTAGTCGTCGTCAACCAGAACCGCCTGGCCGGCTTCCATGATCGGCAGGCAATTGTCGCGGAAGACCGTGCCGGGCGGATTGGCGCCCTTGGCATTCTCCGCCTCCCACGCCGCATATTCCCGTTTGTGGAATATGTATTTCGCATTTGGGAATGTCGGGACCCAGCGGCCGTCGCGCAGCGTCGTGTTCCAGCCGGTGTGGTCGATATGCAGATGGGTGCAGAATACGTAGTCCACCTGCTCGTAGGAGATGCCGAGCGCGAACAGCTCGTTACGCCAGCGCTCCTTGCCGGGGAAGTCGAACGGCGGCGGATGGCCCTTGTCCTCGCCGGTGCAGGTATCGACCAGGATGGTGTAGCGCGGCGTGCGGACTACGAAGGTCTGGTAGGTGATGACCATCAGGCCGAGCGCGGTGTCGAACACCTCCGGCTCCATGCCCGCCAGATGATGCTTGAAGACTGCGTCGTCATAAGCCGGAAAGAAATCCTGCGGCCGCCGCCACGGCCCCTCGCGCTCGATCACCGCGTCGATGGTGATATCGCCGATCCTGAGCTGCTTCATCGCCGTTCGCTCCCCATTTTTTGGCAGCGTATCGGGGGCGTCCGGAGCCGACAAGCCGGGCGCGGCGCGCAGCGCCATGCGTTTCCGCATCACGCGCCATTCGAAATGGGACCAGGCGGAAGCGCTAGCTCCGCAGCCCCGGCGCCTCGTGGCCGGTGCGCGCGACGTATTCCGAATAGCCGCCGCCATAGAGATGCGGACCTTCCGGCGTCAGCTCCAGCACGCGGTTGGAGAG
>DAIMKE010000357.1:0-6426 GCA_036721875.1 Bradyrhizobium sp.
GTCGGAAACATCATCGGCAACGACCTGAAGCAGAAGGAACTGCCGTTCCTCGTGATCGAGGTTTCGGAAGGCGCTGTCAGCAAACTCAAGGAGAGCGGCATCGAAGCGCTCGCGGGCAATGCCGCGCAGCCCGAAGTCCTCAAGGCCGCAAGGCTCGCCGAAAGCCGGAACGTGGTGGTGGCTATCCCGGAAGCCTTCGAGGCCGGACAGATCGTCCAGCAGGCCCGCGCCGCCAGCCCCGACGTCCGGATCATCGCGCGCGCCCATTCGGACGCCGAGATCGAACATCTGCAAGGGTTGGGGGCGGATATGGTCATCATGGGCGAGCGGGAAATCGCGCGCGGGATGATCGAGGAACTGGAGAAGAGCTTTCCAGGAGCTTCCGAGGATTCCCGGCGGGTGGCCGAGGCCGGTTCGCGCGCTTGAAGTCATCACGCCCGGCGGCCGCTTGTTTTAATCCGCCAGTTGAAACCGCTCGAAGCGGTGCAGTTCCTCTTCAATGCGGCGCTTGAAGTCCTTGCGAAGGCTGCGCGTTGCGCCTTTGCCGACCCAGCTCCACTTCTGCAGCAGGAGCTTCCTGTTCTGGCGATCGGTCTTTAAGTCGATCGCGGCGACGATGTCTTCGCCGACCAGTACCGGCAGTGCGAAGTAACCAAAAACCCGCTTGTCCTTCGGCACATAGGCCTCGAAGCGGTGACCGTAATCGAAGAACAGTTCGGTGCGCTTGCGCTGGATGATGAGGGGATCGAACGGCGAGAGGATGTGCACCAATCCTAAATCGCCCTCGCCTGCCGGCGCGGCGCCGGCCGTCTCCAGTACCTCGGTCCGCGCCCAATGCTCCTGCTTGCCGGCGCCTTCGAGCGCGACCGGCGCGAGTTCGTTGCGGCGCACGCGCGCCTCGATCAGGCGCCGCACCGCCGCCTTGCTCGGCGCATCGAGATGGCAGATGGAATCCAGGCTGACGAGGCCCTGCGAACGCAATGCCCGGTCGAGCAGATAGGCGGTGATGTCGGCCGACGATGCCGGCTTGGGCGGCTTGTCCCAGCCGAAATGCCGCGTCATCAGCTCATAGGTCTTCAGCATGCCGGTGCGTTCCGAGATCGTGACCTCGCCGGTATAGAAGGCAAGCTGCAGCGCCCGCTTCGAGGGTTTGCGGCTCTGCCACAGATGTTCCTTCTCGGTCAGCACGTCGTCATCGATGTCGCGGATGGTGAGCGCGCCGTCGCGCCGCAATAGCCGCATCACCTTGCGCGTGTCCTCGGGCTTGACGGAGGCGAACCATCTATGGCCCTCGCGCCGGTGCTGCCGCATCGCCGGGACGAAGAAGCGAAAATCCCGCGCCGGCACATACGAAAGCGCATGGGTCCAATATTCGAACACGCTCTTGTCGATGCTCTGGGCCTGCCGCAGGTCGGCGCGCCGATAGGCCGGGATGCGGCTATGGAGAATGTGATGATGGCAGCGCTCGATCACGTGGATGGTGTCGATCTGGACATAGCCGAGATGATCCACCGCTGCGGCCACGGCTTGCGGCCCCTCGCCGAACGGCTCGCGCGTATCGAGCCGCTGGGCATGCAGCCAGATTCGCCGGGCCTCGGCTTTGGTCAGGGGGCGGGGAATGGTCGCGCGGGGCATCGCGCGGCAATGTAGTCGGATTCGGTCGCGTAGGGAGTCCCCGAGTCAGGGGGTGCCCTCGTCGCGGCGCTTCTGTCGATCGCCAAGGCTGCCGGTGGCAACCTCGGCCTCGCAGGAGGCACGGCCGGCATGTGAGGCTTCGCATTTGTAGACGGTGCCGGTCAGGCGATCGACCAGCCACGCGCTTTCCTCGGTCGGGCTTTCGATTCCGACGTAGCGGCTGCCGAGCGAACTGATCAGCGTCGACAGCAGGATTGCGGCGGCGATCATGGCCGCACCGATCAGTGTTGGCATTGAACTTCCGGAACTCGTCGGCTCCGGCGCGCTGGTGCGATAGCCCAGATACTCGCGCTGACGCTTGACTGACTGCAACACCCGCCTCGCCCGTTGGTTGCGCCGAACGATTCCTTTTTCGGATGTTCTTCGTGCGCGATCCAGCTAGGCGTGTATCTGGCCGATTTGTTGTCCACAGCTCGGCGCGGGCGCGGCAGTCGATACTCGCCTGAAGCGGCACGAGCACAGGTCGCCAAGCCCCTCCCGCATCGGAACCGGGCATTTTCCAAAGTGACTTGCGTCACATTCACCCGTTTGAACCGATTGTATGTTCGCAGCATCAAAACGTCATGCACGCCAGCTTGCAGGCGTTAACAGTGAGGATAGGACAATGAACCGCTTCAAGCTTTCAATCGTGACGATCAGCGCCGCGCTGTCGATGTCGGCGGGGCTGGCCGTAGCCGGCGAAACCGTCTCGGCCGACCAGATCCTCGGCGCGCTGAAGCCGAAATCTGCAACCCGCGGTCTCTCGGCCGGACAGCAACCGGTGGACACCGCCGCACAGGCCAAGGAGAGCGGCTTCGTCAACACGCTGCGCAACCGCAAGACGCGCTCGCTCTCGCTCGGCGAACGCCAGGAAATCGCGGAACTCGCCGCCACCAAGCCGAAGATCGATCTGGATATCCAGTTCGACTACAACTCGGCCGACATCAGCAAGGGCTCGACTTCTGCGGTGCAGGAACTCGGCAAGGCCCTGTCCAACCCCGATCTGAAGGGATCGACCTTCGTGGTTTCCGGCCACACCGACGCGATCGGCGGCGAGGCCTACAATCAGGAACTCAGCGAACGCCGCGCCGATACGATCAAGAAGTACCTGACCGAGAAGTACGGCATCGCCGGCGCCAACCTCGTCACAGTCGGTTACGGCGAGAGCAAGCCGAAGGATGCGAGTGCGCCGATGGACCCGACCAACCGCCGCGTTCAGGTCGTCAACATGGATACCAACAAGACCGCCTCGAAGTAAGTTCGATAAAGCCCCGATCCGCCTGCCCTCGCGGCAGGCGGATTTCGTTTGCGTGGTCAAACCTTTCAGATCCAGTTCTGGAAAATCATCAGCCGGTTGAACGTCGCCATCGACGTGCCGACGAACGCGGCCGATATCGGCAGCATCGCAACGAAGCCTGCAAACCCGATCGCGACATAGACCCACAGCAACCAACGGGGCGTGTTGCCGCGCCTCAACGCATAGACCAGCGCGAAGCTCGCCGTGGTCGCCGCCGGCAGGTAATAATAGATGAAGCCCAACGTACGCGGCAGCAACGCCCACGCGAGATACGGGCCGAAATAGAACGCCAGCACCAGGAGTGCATCCGCTCGCCGCGTCACGATCCAGTCGCGCAGGCAAACGGCGAGCGCGATCAGCGCCGGCCACAGGATCAGCGGATTGCCGAGAAAGACGACGGCGGCGATGCGATCGTCGCCGACCTTGTCGAACAGATACCAGACCGGGCGCACCAGGAACGGCCACGACGGCCACGAACTCATGTAGGTATGGCCCGCGATCGCGGTCGTGGTGTTGTCGCTGAAGATCCGGCGTTGCGCTTCGAGGATGCCGGTGACCGACAAGCCGTAGAGCGGGACGAAGGTGGTGAGATAGACCGCGGCGGGAATCAAGACCAAACAAACCGCAAAATGCCAGGCCCTGAAATCGGGCCAGAGATCAGGCCGGTACCAGTCCTCCGGTCGTGCGTCGGCGAACTGCGTGCGCCAGCCTTGCATCAGCCGGATCGCGGCGACGATGACGATGCAGACCGCGAGCACGAACAGCCCGCTCCATTTGCAGCCGATCGACAGGCCGAAGGCGATCCCGGCGAGCGCAAACCACAGATGCGGCCGTTGCTTCCGGAAGCCGTGCATGAACGCCGCGATCGCAAACAGGCTGAAGGTGAGCGCAAAAATATCGAGCATCGCGATCCGCGATTGCACGAACAGCATCTGGTTGAAGGAGGCGAGCAAGGTCGCGGCGATCGCCGGACCTTGCGCAGCAAACAGCGCCAGCCCGCCCAGATACACCGCAACGAGGGCGAGTGATCCGAACAACACGGCCGGATAGCGCCAGCCCAGCGGCCCATCGCCAAGCGAGCGGATCGACAGCGCGATGATCTGCTTCGCCAACGGCGGATGCATCGGATTGAGCATCGGCTGGGGCATGACGGGTTCGAGCATCTGCCGCGCAGCCGGGACGTAATGCACCTCGTCGAAATAGAACTTCTCCGGAGTTGTAATGCCGACCAGCATCGCGAAATGCGCGATAACGAAGATGATTCCGCCGACGATGACGCTACGCATCACTTCTTCGGAGAGAATGGAATGTGATTGGGACGATATCTTCACGGATTCGGAGGCACTAACTCGCGGGCAAACGCATTGCGGCGAAATTGAGTGTGGGCGCAACAGATTTTTATGTCCATCACATTGAACGCAATGTGATTCCGACGTCACTAACGCACGGGCCACTAAGGCGCTGCTTGTGCCATTTCTGCCACAACACTGGCGCGCGCGATCCGGTACGATGTCGAAATTAAATCGATCGGTTATTGAAAATGAACTTTCGTAATTGCTTTTTATCATTGCTCGCCTTCAGCCTCGCCACTGCGCTGACGGCAGTTCCGGCTTCCGCCCAGACGCGCGTTGGCGAAGCCGCCGTCGTCAAGAACGAAGTGCTCCGCGTTGCCGCATCCTCGACCACCCACATCAAGGTTGGCGACGGGCTGGTGCGTGACGAAGTCGTGCGCACGGGCCTCGACAGCGCCACGCGGCTGGTGATGGCGGATAGCACCAATCTTTCGCTCGGACCCAACGCGACGCTCAAGCTCGACCGCACCGTGTTCGACGACTCGACTCACTATCGCGACATCGCGGTGCGGCTGACATCGGGCGCATTCCGTTTCGTCACCGGCAATTCGGACAAGGCCGCCTACAAGATCACCACGCCGCTGGCGACCATCGGCGTCCGCGGCACCACCCTCGATATCCTGTCGCAACGCGGCCAGACCATCGTCAACCTGCAGCATGGCGCAGCCTCGGTTTGCACGGTCAGCTTCGAATGCATTCAGCTCACCAGGCCCGGCGACACCGCTATCATCACTTCCAGCGGCGGCGGCAGGTCGACCATCAAAAAGACCAGCAACCCGCCGTGGACGTTTGCCGCGACCTGCAGCGCCGCTGCCGGGCTTTGCAGCACTACGCAATTTGCGGATGCGTCACCGGTCATCGTCGATGACGGCAGCGATCCCACCGGCATGCTGTGCGGGCGCTGACGATGGCAAGCTTCATCCGCACTCTCCTGGTATCGGCAACGCTCGCGCTCTCGCTGCTCGCGGTGCAATCGGCATCGGCGCAGTCGCCTTCACCGTCGCCCTCCCCATCGCCGTCACCCTCGTCCACGCCGTACGGCGAATGTGGCGTCGAATGCACACCGACGCCAACGCCGAGCCCGAGCCCGAGCAACTCGCCCTTGCCGAATCCCTCGCCCACGCCGGTGACGGAATCGACGCCGCTGTCCAATACGCCACCGGTCACCGGCGCCGACTCCAGCGGCAACTCGATCAACGGCCTGGCCGGGCAGCGCTTCAACCAGATGATCACCAACCGCGTGCTCGGCACCGTGCTGCTCGGCATCAACGAGCAGGTCAATTGCAACGATTGCTTCAGCGCGTTCGGCTCGGCGGGATCGTTCTCGGCCGGCATTCACGGGCGCAAGAATCTGACACCGAATTTGTCGCTGCTGGCCGGCATCGCCTACACGCAGTTCAACGAAGGCGGCTACAACGTCACAAGCGCGCCGATCGGCGCGTTCGCGCTGCGCTATGATTTCGTCGACTGGGGGTCGTCACGGCCGTTCTTCGATGTCGGCACCATCCTGTCGCCGTTCCAGAAGGTGCGCTACACGCGCAGCTACACGACGAGCCTCGGCGCGGTGTCGCTGGAGAGCTCGACCACGAGCGAGAACTACGCCGTCTATGGCCGTGCGGGTTGGATGAGCCGGTTTTCGCCGCGCGATGAAGTGGCGGCTTCGGTCGAGGTCTGGCAGCTATGGCAGCGGGTCAAGGGCTACACGGATCCCGCCTCTGCCTTCAACCCGTTCGACGCCTCGATCGCCACGGGCACCGACCGCACCAACCTCGTCAAGGTCGGCGGACAATGGACGCATCTGTTCGGCTCAAGCGTCGAGGCCAATCTCAACGGCGGCTGGGTGCAATCGTTCGGCTCGAAATCCGGCATCGTCGCCACCGTGACCGGCGACGGCACCATCGTGCCCACGATCGGCAACCAGGGCTGGTTCGAATATGGCGGCCGGCTCGGCTTCCGGGTTACAAAAGGCTGGGTTGCCGATCTCTTCCTCAACGGGACCGCCGGTCCGCAACCTGTCGGCAACACGCTGCATGGCGGGCTTGGATTGAGGATTACGTATTAGGCGCGCGGTGTAGGGTGGGCAAAGCGCAGCGTGCCCACCAT
>DAIMKE010000358.1:0-6422 GCA_036721875.1 Bradyrhizobium sp.
GGCCATCCTCACCGCCCTCCTTCTTTCCGGATGCTCGACCATCGGGACCGACGGCCTTGTGGCGAGCACCGCGCCGGCCGAGCTGTCGGGGCCGGCCGCCTCGGCGGTCGCGGCCGATCTCGTGCCGCGTCTTGCCGAACAGATCGGCCAGGGCAAGGCGACGATCGTTCTGAAGCCGGACGGGTCCGCCTTCGGCTCGGCTCTTGAAGCTTCCCTGCGTGGCTGGGGCTACGCGGTGACGACGGACCAGGGCACGAAAGATCCAAACGCCATTCGCCTTGCCTATGTTCTCGGCTCGGTGGACGGGCAGATCCTTGCTCGCCTGTCGACCGGATCGATCGAGATCGGGCGCGTCTATTCCACGACGGCCGCCGGCGCACAGCCGGCAAGCCCGCTCTCCGTCATGAAGCGCGGTTGAGGGGAGGGGACATGACGCAATCCCTGCAACTCGGCGGCGGCCCAAGCGGTTCGGGACCGACGCAGAACATTCGGCGTCTCAACCGGCTTCCGATCATCGCCGCCGTCGTGTTCGGCGTGCTGTTTCTCGCCGTGATCTTTTACGGGCTGATGTCGCGAGGACTCATCTTCGGTTCGAAGCCCGATACGAACGTGTCGGGCGGCGCACCAGCGACGACCTTCGCCGACCAGATGAAACGCGGCGTCGCGGACGGCATCATTGGCGACGGCCAGCAGCCGCAGCCGATGCCTGCGCCGGTCAGCGAACCGCAGCCCGCGCCGCAGAATCCTTTCGTCGCGCAGCCGGCGGCGGCTGAACCGAGGGGAAGCTCACTCGAATCCGAGGAAGCGTGGCGGGCGCGCCTCGCCCGGGAAGGGCAGGAGCAAATGTTGAGAGAGCGGCAGCGCCAGCGGATGGCGCGATTGCAGGCCGTCAGCATTGCGCTCGACTCGCCGCTCGCCATCGACACGCAGAAGATCAAGGCGGCAGCCGCCACCTCTTCGGCGACGACGCCCTCGGCCGGCGCGATAGCGGCATCGCCATCGTCCTCGGCAAGCGATCTCTATAGCCAGGCGCTTCAAGCCGGCCTCAATGGACAAAACCTCGATCCCAACGGGCAGACCAAGAAGGAATCCTTTTTCAATTCCGACCTGGCGAAGCTCGGATACCTTCCGAACCAGGTCGTCGCTCCACGCTCGTATTTCGAGCTGAAGCGCGGGTCGGTCATTCCGGCCACGCTGATCACCGGCATCAATTCCGATCTTCCCGGTCGTATCACCGCCCAGGTGAGCCAGAACGTCTACGATAGCGCCACCGGCTATCGTCTGCTCATTCCGCAGGGCACGAAACTGATGGGCCGGTACGACAGCAAGGTCTCCTTTGGCCAAAGCCGCGTTCTCGTCGTATGGACCGATATCATCTTCCCGAACAGCTCGACGCTCCAGATCGGCGGCATGGCTGGAACGGACGCCGAAGGCTATGGCGGGTTCAACGACCAGGTCGACAACCACTACTTCAAGACGTTCGGCTCGGCGATCCTGCTCGCGATCATCGGCACGGGCATGGATATGGCGATTCCACAGAATTCGACATTAGCGAACCAGACAACGGCGTCGGACGCGGCACGTCGGAATTTCGCGGAGACTTTCGGGCGCATCGCTGAGCGCACGATCAATAAGAACCTCGACGTGCAGCCGACACTCGAAATCCGGCCGGGCTATCAGTTCAACGTTCTCGTCGACCAGGATATCGTATTCCCGGGCGCATATAAGGGTTGAGGTCAGCGCGACACCGGAAAGAAGAAGGAACTGGTTGGCTTTCGGGCCAGGTCCGAGACCTTAGTCGCTGGACCTTCAGCCCCTTGCAGTCTTAAGCTTTCGTGGAATACTGGATAAATGAAATTCTTGATCGTAGATGATCATCCAGTCTTGCGCGAGGGCATTGCAGCACTGCTGCGCCAAGCCGGATCGGATGTGGACATCGTCCAGGCGGGGGATGCAGCGGAAGGTTTGCGGCTGGCTGAAGCGCACGCCGACTTCGATGCTGTCATTCTTGATATGATGTTGCCCGGCATGGATGGAGTGACCGCGCTCGGAAAGTTCGGACTGGTGCGGCCGGAGCTCCCGGTGATTGTCCTGTCGTCCTCCGAGGATCCTGCCGATGCGCGACGCGCTCTGGCGCATGGGGCCCTCGGCTATGTGCCGAAGTCGGCGAGCCAGCATACGTTGCTCGCAGCCATCCGGCTCGTGATGAACGGCGAAGTTTACGTACCGCCTCTCATCCTCAGCGCCCTGACAGCGACGCAGCCCATGTCGCCCGGACATCAAACAATAGCGGGAGTCATTTTGTCGGATCGTCAGCTGGAAGTGCTGCGGCGGCTAAGTATGGGCCAACCGAACAAGATTATTGCCTACGAACTCAATCTCTCGGAGAAGACCGTCAAGGCGCATGTGACGGCAATTTTCAGGATGCTGAATGCTGTGAATCGCACCCAGGCTGCGGCCGCGGCACGTCAAGCCGGGCTCATCTGACCCAAAGCCATCAGTCGTCGTCCTCGGATTTCTGCGCATGCGCGATCAGGTTGAGCATAGCCGCACGTAACCGGCTGTTCGGTACCGGTTTGTGCAATAGCAGGAGATTGCTTGCTTCTGCTTCAGCAAGGCGGTCGGGCGCCGTGTCTCCGGTAACCAGCAATGCCGGGATCGTTACATTGTATTCTGATCGTAGGTTTTCGATTGCCGCTATACCGGTCTCACCATCGCGCAGACGATAGTCCGAGATGATCAGGTCGGGACGTGTGGGGCGAGACGCAAGTAGCTCGATCGCCTCTATTCCAGAACTGGCCGTGACCACTTCGTAACCCCACCCAGCAAGGAGTTGCTCCATCGCCTCACGGATCGGCGCTTCATCGTCGATCACAACCACAAAAGCCGGTATGAAGGCGCCAGGCGGATCCTGGCGCGTGCCATCTGTGAGAGCAGCCTCGTTGGCACATGGGACCGAGACTTCAAAACAGGAGCCGCGACCGGGACAAGAACGCAAGCCAAGCGGTGCCTTCAGCACGTTGCAGATGCGGCGAACGATAGCAAGCCCAAGACCCAGCCCTTTCGTTCGGTCGCGCTCCGGGTTTCCAACCTGCACATACTCCTGGAAGATGCGATCCATATCCTCCGGAGCAATGCCGATCCCCGTATCCCAAATCTGAATTGCAAGGCGATCCGCTCGCCGCCGGCAGCCGACAAGGATACCTCCACGCAACGTATAGCGGACTGCGTTTGAGACGAGGTTGCGCAGCACGCGTTCGAGCAGGATCGGGTCCGTGTCAACTGCGATCGGGCAAGGCCGGCATCTTAGGCGCAGACCCTTGGCCTCAGCTTCGACGGCAAGATCTTTACAGAGTCGATCAAGATAAGGCCCAATCCGGAAGGCTTGGTTCCGAACTTCGACGACGCCAGCATCGAGACGTGAAATGTCAAGAATCGCAGTGAAGAGGCCGTCCATTGCCGCTGCCGAATCCTCGATCCGATCCACCAGGACGTAAGCTTCTTCAGGGAGATCAATACGGCGTAGAGCCCCTGCGAACAGACCAAGGGCATGCACAGGTTGGCGCAGATCATGGCTCGCCGCGGCAAGGAAACTCGACTTGGCTCGGCTGGCGGCTTCGGCGATCTCTTTCTGGCGGCGCAGATCGGCCGCAAGAGCTTCTGTCTGTAAGCGCAACCGAATGGCTTCGGAAAAGGCCCGATTGCTTAAGATTCCGAGCAAGACCATGGCAACGACGAAGATCAGCATCAGCGCGCTGCTAGCCTGCTCGACGGCGGTGTCCTCACGAAGACTCGTCAAGGCATAAGGGAGAGTTGCTGGAAGGAAAAGAGCGAAATAGGCGGGTAGATACGGGCTGAAGGCGGGGATCGCGCCGGCCGTGACTCCGATGGTGACGGCAACGGCGAGGAAGCGGACATCAAAGGCAGCGTCGGGCGTGAGGACCACGGATGCAAGTCCCCAGGCGACGCCCTCCGCCAAAGCGAAAAGAGTGAATACGAGTGGCCAGACCTTTTCTGCCCGCGTGGCAGGCGGTGATCTGCGATAAGCTAACGCCAGGGTCACATGACATATGGCGCAGACGACAATGGCAGTTGCCCATCCTCCTGCTGCGGTGGGGCCAGCCTCGCCAAGACGAACGAGAAATACGGCCAGAACAACAGCCGCAAGAGCAGCAGCGATAACGCCGGGAATAACCGCACGGAAAATAGCATCAACCTGCTCGCGCCGCAGCCTTTCCTCGGTTGGCGTAAGCCGCATCCATCGATATGGGACCAGCATCGGCATTTTCAATTCCCGCCCTCCCATCGGCGAACGTCATCGGGCGTCGCGGTATCGTTGTCAGCTCTGACTCGTTGTATGATGGCCTCACCCCATCCCAGCGATTGCGCAACGCAAAGGCTATGGGCGGGAGATTGCCGATGATCTACCGTTAAGGAGACCGCCGGCACCAGTGTCATTGTGATATCCTGTAGAAGTCTGCTGCGGCGCCAGCCATGTGCTGCCCGTCAGAGTCTGCCCGGCAACCCGTCAGATATTTCAACGGCCATCGCATTGGGCCGCTATCGCTCATAGTCCTCGGCATCGTTGCCGATCGCAAACATTGCGCGGGACTCTCCGAGCGGCCCGCCTGCCTTCCTGCATACAATCATCCGTATCGCCTCCAATATGGACACCCTTTCCTTTTAACAAAAAACATGTAACAAACAATCCGCGCCGGACACTGATAAAGGTCTTAAGACCTTTGGTCCGCGCCCGAGACCAATAACTATTTGCCCATTGTCGAGTGGAAACCGAGAATAGGGGTGGATTCTGTAGTGGCAGGGGAATTCGGTGGCCATTGAAGTGGTCTTGGCCGGCGGCCCTCCATGCAAGCGACTGGTGGAAAGAGCCGATGCCTCTTACCGTTGAAGAGACCCGATCCGCACAAATTGCTACCGTTCTCGGTGGCTCTGAACACTTCTGCTCTTGCAAACCAACCAACGACTTAGAACGCTCGGCACGACGCACTGCAATGAGAGGCGGTTATTACAATGTCGCGACGAGCAAATTTGGAGAGTCAGACAATTTCAGAGCCGAGGATACGCGAACTCAATTCGCGGTATCGTAATAGCGGGAGACCAGACGTTGTTGGCAGAAAATGCACCTTCACCGATCACCGGATTGCAGATATCGCCTGACCCGCTTTCCCCTCTTTCCAATCCAGCATGGCCCGCAATCCCTTCCCGCCGACGCATAAGGACGACCGCGATAGTTGTTGCGGCTATCATTATCACGTTATTGACTCTCGTCCTGCCGTATAATTCGCCTGGCTCCGCTCTTTTACTTGATCGACAACTGTACAGTATCTTTCCATACCCGTTCACAATTCAGAATATCATATATCTCTTGCTCGCTTGGTCCCTGGCTGACCTCTATGTCAGATGGCGAATGACGAAGCGGGAATACGCCTTTCTGAATGCCGGTTTCCTGCCCGAAGATTCCATAACGATGCTGGAATTGCATGAACTCGGACCGATCCGTGCCCGGGTGGCGCCGCTCCATGACGCAGAAAGCGGCTTCTTACCGACGCTCATGGACATGACGATCCTGCAGCTTCAGGCGAGCAAGTCGGTCGATCAATCCATGACGCTTCTGACCAATGCTCTCAGTTTGATGGGGGACCGCGTCGAACTGCGCTACCAAATGCTCCGCTACATGGCTTGGTTGATCCCGACCATAGGTTTTCTTGGTACCGTGATCGGCCTGTCACTGGCGCTTCACCTGATTGACCCGAAGAACATGGATCTCGGGCGTGTGGTGGGTGGTTTGTCTGTCTCATTTTACACGACGTTAATCGCGCTCCTGGCCAGCGCATTGCTCGCCTTCGCGCAGCACGGCGTGCAGGAACAGGAGGAGTTGGCCCTCAACGCGGCCGGTCAGTACTGCCTCGCCAACCTGATCAACCGCGTCTACATCGATCAGGAGAAACCGGGCGGAGCGTCATGAAACGTCGCAGGCACCAGTCCGACACCAGCGAAGTGGCGTTGATGGCGGTGATGACGAAGGCGATGGGCGCCTTCCTCATCCTCATGGTGTTCGCCATGCAGTATTACATCCCCGACTTCACCGCCGAGCAGATCGCCGCCATCGTCAACCGGTCCATCGGCAGCGTGCGCAAGGACCTCGCCGGCGCGGTGGACCGCATAAAGAAGGGCGACTTCACCAAGCAAGATCTGGAGGCACTGCAGCGCGAGATTGAGGTGGCGCTCGCCAAGCTCTCGCAGGCGGAAAGCGACATCACGCGACTGCAAACGCGACTCGATCAATCCGTCTCGCAGCTCAGACGGGTCGAAGGCGAACGCGCACGTCTTGAGGCGGAAGCGCAGGAACTGAAAGCTGAAATCGCTCGCCTGCGCGCATTCGATCCCGCCAAGATGCAGGC
>DAIMKE010000359.1:0-6406 GCA_036721875.1 Bradyrhizobium sp.
ACTTTGCGATCCAATTCGGTGCCGACGAGACGATCGACTACACCCAGGCGAACTGGCGGGAGACGCTCAAGGCGCTGACCGGCGGGCATGGGCCGGACGTGATCTTCGATCCCGTCGGCGGCGAAGTAGCGCTGCAGGCCTTTCGTTCGATCGCCTGGCGGGGCCGCCATCTTGTGGTCGGGTTCGCCTCGGGCACCATTCCGGCGCTGGCGTTCAACCTGCCTTTGCTCAAGGGCGGCGCGCTGCTTGGCGTCGACCTCGCCCAGATCCAGAAGCGCGAGCCGGAGACCCACGCCCGCCTGATCGCGCAACTGTTCGACTGGCTCGCCTCAGGCAGGCTGAAGCCGGTCGTCGGCAAGGTAGTGCCGTTCGAGAATTTCCGCGAGGCGTTCAGGACCATGCAGTCGCGGTCGGCGCTTGGGAAGATGATCGTCAAATTCGGCTGAAGCGACCGCCATGCCGGCCCGCCGCACCGCAACAGGACGGGACTGATGCCTCTGGAAGACTCTGTTAAGACGCCCGGCCGCCGCCACATGCATACGCGTTCGATCGAATGCACAGGCTATCTGCGCGATGACGGGCTTTGGGAAGTCGAGGCGTGGCTGCGCGACACCAAGCCGTTCGCCCAGCCGGCCAGTCGCTTCCGCGACGAACTCAAGCCGGGCGACCCGGTGCACGACATCGGCCTGAGGCTCGCGATCGACGACGGCATGACCGTCCGCGAGGCGGAAGCGATGTTGCGCGCGACGCCCTATCCCACCTGCATCGAGGTCGAACCGATCCTGCATGGCCTGATCGGCGAGCGCATCGGTTCAGGCTGGCGCGAACTGGTGCGGCGCAAGATCGGCCGGCTGGAGACCTGCACGCATCTGATGGAATTGCTCGGCCCCGCCGTGACCACGCTGTTCCAGACCATGTCCCATGGCAAGGAGCCGGAGGGCCGCGACTCGCTGGAGGACCAGCAGCGCCTCGGCGAGCGGCCATTCTTCATCGGCGGCTGCCACTCCTGGCGCACCGACGGGCCGATCGTCGCGGCGATGTTTCCGCAATTCGCGACCAAGCCGGCTGTAAAGGAATGAGGCTGTCGCTTCTCGCCATCGCCTGTCAGTGCTGCGGACCCATCAGGCGCTGGGCGTTTTCCGCACACAACAGATGGTGGTGAAGGTTTGCGATCCATTGCCGGCCGGAGGCGGTCAGGTTCAGGTACTTGATGGCCTCGTCGAGATGCTCCGAGACGCTGTTCCAGTAAAAGTCCGGATATTTCTCCACGAGGTCTGCCGGAGATGAATAGCCGAGCTGGCGGTTTCGGCCGGTCTCTTCAAATTCGTAAAACAGCGCGTTGACCTTTCTTGGGTACATCGGGTCGCCAAGTTGCCCGATCAGGTCCGCAGCCTGAACCAGCCGCGGTATGTTTGTCTCCGTCGGCCTTCGCTCGGGCGACGGCGGAAAGCGGGTATACTCGATCGCTTCGACGATGCGCGCGACGTCCATCATCGACGAATTTCCAAGCCGCTCCATGGCAAACAGCTTCGAACGATCGACATGGTAGGGCATCAGCGCCGCATCCGACGCACCGCGAGGCAACGTAATCTTCAGTCCGTCTTCATTGACCACGAACTCGTCGCTGCTATCGCCGCTCAATATGCCGCGAACATAGCCGATGTCGTGCAACAGGCAGGCAACGATGAGATGGGTGTAGTCGGCTGGCTGGATGCCGCGCGACATCCGCAAGCCCTGCAATATGTCGCGGCCGGCCATCGTAACCAGCCAGGTATGTTCATAGTTGTGATAGAGGGCGTCGCTTTGTCCAATGCATTCGATGGTGATCCGGGCGAGCGAACCGAGGCGTTCCGCCATATCGTCCTGGGTAGAACCAAAAAATTCACGGAAGTCCCTGGTCAGGAATCTGCCAAGCCTGCGAGCCGCCGATGCCGTGATGGTTCTCATCGACACTCTCCCGATGAACCGGAGCCGTTCAGAGGAAAAGGCTATCACAGGTTTCAACGGGTTGGCACACCGCGCTTTTGCCTTCGCGCGCCAACGGAATGCTAGAGGGATTACAGCCGCGAGTTTTCCAGAACCGGTATCCGTATCCGCCCGATTGCGCAACGCAATGAGACGCTGCCGCCAGCTGGAATTCAGGACTCGAAGGTCAGTGCGACATCAGCACCGGCACGGTCATGATGTCGAACATGCTGCGCGTGACGCCACCGAGAATTCGCTCGTGCAACCGCGAATGGCCGTATCCGCCCATCACCAGCAGGCCCATGTTGCTCTCGGCCGCGATCGACAGAATGGCGCCCTGGACATTGCCGCGATCCGTGGTCAGGCGCTGGACTCGCGCCGCGATGCCACGCCGGGTCAGATGGCTGACAAGCCGGTCCGAGGATGCCTCGCTCGCCTCCTCGTTCACCGCAATCACGGTCACTGCCTTGGCGCCCATCAGAAACGGCAACGCATCCCGCCACGCCCGCGCAGCAAGACGGCTGCCGTCCCAGGCAATCCCGACATGTTGGGCATCGAGCGGCCCCTTGTGGATATAGGGAACCATAAGCATGGGCCCGCCGGAATTGAACAGAATCTCCTGCGGAATGTAGTTGTCGTAGCTGGAATTCGAGGAATCCGGCTGCAGCACGATCGTCATGTCGTAAAGCCTGGCAAGCGTCGCCAGGGTCTGCCCGGCTTCGGCGGGAACTGCTGCGAAGGACCGGACGCCATAGGCGATCTTGGCGAGCTTGGCTTCGATCTCGAACACGGATATCGCGGCGTTCGCGCGTTCGAGCGCCCGCTCCTGTTCGTCTCCCATCATCGCGGCAATGGCCGCTCCGCCGCCTTCCGCCACCATCCCGACGGTGCCCATCGATTCATAGCCGACGGCCACGGCATCGAGATGCGACCGGCGCGCGGCGCTCAGGGCGATGGCGAGGTCAACCACCGGCCTGACCGGACGCTCTGAAGGAAGATGAACCAGAATGTTCCTGAACATCGCCGTTCTCCCAGATATGTGGCGGGATGCACGACACGCGCTCCAGCCTATTGTATCCAGCGTAGCCTGCGCTTTCGCGGTCAAGCTTGATGCACATCAAACCCGGGAGACTGCCGACGGCGCGCGCCGCGAAAGGCAGGGATCAGCATGCACCCGCCTCCTTGAGGCTGCGATAGGCCGCGGTCGCGTCATCCATCAGTTCTTGCCTGCGATGGCGGTAGCCCGGCGGTGGCTTTCGTTTGCCGCCCTCGCCTGACCGGGCAAGACCGGCAAGCCGCTCGATATCGCGGTGATCACCCAAGGCGCGCTGCAGGCGCTTCGCCGGCCTGTGCAGATGCTTCAGTTCGCCACGGCCGCGCACCGCGACCGTCTCCGTCAGCGCTTCCAGCATGTAACGGAGGCGCTTGCTCCTGATCCGCAGGCTATGCCGGCGCGAAGCGGTGAGGTTTTCAAGGTCCCGCCCCTTGCGGATCAGCCGCTTGCGCCAGCGGTTGAGTTCGCGCGTGCAATAAGCGTCCAGCGACCTGGCGTCATGGCGGCGCACCCGCCGTTGCCATCGCACCAGCCAGGATCCACCCTCGATCCAGTCCGCCATCGCCACGATCAGACGCTGGAACCGGTTGGAACGCAGGCTTTTGAGCAGCCGTTGGTGGTCCCGCACCTGGCACCGGGCGAGATCATCGCCAATCTCGCGTTCCGCCCACGCCCGGTACCGCTCGCGGTGAGTATGCTCCACAGAGACGTCGCTATCGCGCGCTGCGCCAAGCGAAGTGTTCAGCCACGCGATTTCCTTTTTCAGGCGGAGCCATCCGGCGTCGACCACGATCGGCTCGAAGAACGCCACAGCGGCGCGCAACCGTGTGATCGCAACGCGGATCTGATGCACCGCCTCAGCGTCGGCGGCGCGCGCGCCGCTGTAATGCGCCTTGATGCTGGCGACGCAGGCGCGCGCAATCTTCTGAAACGCGGTTGCGCAATCGAGCTTTGCCGTTGAGACCTTGGTCCGGCCAGTCACTCTTGTTGGGCTAGTCCCCATCTCATCTCACTGGCTGTCCTCATATGATCAAGCGTAGCCAGCCCGGCGCACGCCAAATTTGATCCTCATCAAGGGATTTAATCCGGACCCTTTATATAATGGCATTTAAATATAATAGCATTTGATCGGTGGCGGCGTGCCATTGCGCCGCGCTCCGCCGCGCTCACCTTTCCGCCTGCTGACGAGCCGCCCGATACCTCCATCAGGTATTCGGGATCGCGGCTTTGCACCTACAGGATGTGGGGCTGTTCCGACATTAAATCGTGTGCCGTAACTCGCTGGCGGCTGGCCGGCATGTTGGACCGGGAGTAAGCTGCCGCGCCATGCCGGAAGGATGGAGTGCAAAGATGAACACCTATCGTGTCTCCTTCTACAAGGATCTCTGCAATTCCGACGGCCATAGCTTCAAGTGCCTTCAGCGCCGGGTCGACGTCCAGTCGGACGATCCATCTCAGGCGCAGGTGCTTGCGGGGAGGATGGTCGACAACGAGCGCCTGAACGCCGACTGCGTCGAGGTGATGCTTCTGGCGGACGGCGATCCTGAATTCGGACATCCATCGAACCATTCGCCCACACGCGGCAGTCAAGTTTGGAAACACGTCGCATGAAGAATTAGCCGTCACTGCTTGCGATGCGTAACGACTCGCGACGTTCCAGCATGCGCGGAGAATTTCGCGACGCGGACTTTCTTGCATTGCAAGAACTCGTTGCGGATCCAAGCGCAAAACGCCGCAGCCAGAACGATTGGGGGGTGACGCCGCTTCCGACGCATGTCACTATCATGTGATAAACAAATGTCGCGCACGTCGGACGAAGCGCGGCTGCCAGGGAGGGGACTGCACAACGTCAGCGTAAGCGGCGGCGCGTTCCTATGGCCTAACTGTCCGTTGGCGTCGCATGGGACAACAGATCGTCCATCGCCTGCTGATTTCATTCCCCGCTCTGCTCGGGGTTCTCTTCCTCTGTTTTTGTTTGTTGCAGGTCGTGCCGGCCGATCCCGCGATGATCATCGCCGGTCCCGATGCCAAGGCTGAGACCATCGCAGCGATCCGCGAGGAGCTCGGCCTCGACCGATCGATCCCGGTCCAGTTCTTCGAGTACATCCTGCGTGTACTGCGCGGCGATCTTGGCCGTTCCATCATCTCCAACCGGGAGGTGAGCGAGGAACTGGCGATGACCATCGGGCCCACGGTCGAACTGATGGTGGGATCGATGCTGCTCGCGGTGCCGCTGGGCCTCGCGCTTGGAACGCTGGCTGCGGTCAATCGCGGCCGCCTCGCCGATCGCATCATCATGGCCTGCTCGGTGGCGGGCGTATCGATGCCGGTGTTCTTCATCGGCCTGATCCTGATTCAGTATGTCGGCTTCAAGTGGGCGCTGTTGCCGTTTACCGGCCGCACCGGTCCGGTATGGGACGGCGGATTGCCGAGCCTGATCCTGCCCGCCCTGACGCTCGGCGCAGTATTGATCGGCCCGATCGCGCGGTTGACGCGCACGGCCGTCCTCGAGGTGCTCGGTGCGGATTTCGTGCGCACGGCGCGCGCGAAGGGACTGCGCGAGACCGCGGTAATCGTTCATCACGCGCTGCGCAACGCCTTGATCCCCGTCGTCACCCTGATCGGACTGCAGGCGGCCTTCCTGCTCGGCGGCGCGGTGGTCACCGAGACCATGTTCTCGTGGCCCGGCGTCGGCCGGCTCGCCGTCGGGGCCATCGTCTCCAGCGATTTTCCGACGGCGCAGGGCGCGATCATGATCCTCGCCATCGCCTTCCTGTCGATCAATCTGCTGGTCGATGTGCTCTACGTCTATCTCGATCCGAGGGTGAGGCGAAGATGAGCGTCGAGGCACTCGAGCAAGGCTTCGTCAAGGATCAGGAAACCGGCGTGTTCGCCCGTGCCGGCGTGCTGCGCCGGCTGGCGCGGGACCGCGTCGCTGCCGTGGCCGCGCTGGTGCTTACCGCAATCGTGTTCGCGGCAGTGTTTGCACCATTGATCTCGCCGTACGATCCCTACTTCACCGATCTGACCAAGGTGATGCAGCCCCCCGGCGCCGAGCACTGGTTCGGTACCGACAATACCGGCCGCGACATCCTGAGCCGCGTCATCTACGGCACGCGCAATACGCTGATGCTCGGGCTGGTCGGCGTGATCGTCGGCGGGCTGATCGGTGGCATTCTCGGCATCCTGGCCGCCTACTACCGGCGGCTGGATGGCTGGATCATGCGGCTGGTCGACGTGATGCTGGCATTCCCGGCGATCCTGATCGGGCTTGCGGTGGCCGCGATCTTCGGCGCGGGACTGGCGGCGGTGGTGATTGCGCTCGTCGTTGCGACCGTGCCCGACGTCGCGCGGGTCGCGCGTGGCGCCGCCATCGGAGTGATGGGC
>DAIMKE010000360.1:0-6396 GCA_036721875.1 Bradyrhizobium sp.
CTGATGCGCGGAGCGACTCGGGGAGGGCGCTCTCCCTCAGATTTGCGTTTACAGCACGATTTTTGACCTGGAACAATGAACGAAGGCCCGGCCACACGACAAAGACGAAGAGAGTGACGCGTTTGCAACGGCAAGAAAATATGTGGTTCACGGGCTCGCAAGACCTCAAAGAACGACAAACCTCAGAAAATCAACGCGCTATTCGGACGTCCTTGCACGAACTATGGGCTCGGCGGTCTCGCGACAGCGCTCGATGGCGTCGGAAACGTTCCGCTCATTTCAAGCTTGTAGAAGGGTGCCCTAATGCCAGGGACGGTGATCGTTGCAAACTGATACCGGGGCACTGCAACGGTTGCAATTTTCGAAAAAGGGCCTTTGTCCGATGGCGCTGAATAGAGATTGTAGTTTATTCCTGGCTCAAGAATCGACGTCTTGATGTTGAGAGATCCGTTCACAAGAGTTGCCCTTGTACCAAAGGGTCTGGCAAGAGGATCGCCCACGAAAACCCCTTGTGACGGCTGCCTTACCGATTTTGTGTAAGCCTCCAGCGCGGTGTTGCCGCGAAAGTAACTGTTCACAAGCGCTGAGGCCGCGGGGAACTTCTCTGCATGCGCACATGGCTCCGTCACGGTACCATAGCTCGCCGTCACCCCTGCCTCGAGCCAACGAAGTGCGCTCATTTGCTCCGTCCCAAACAAATTGCCCCCGCTTGACGTGAGATGATCCGCCAGCGCCCCGGGGACGTAGGTGTTTGTGTTCAGTCCCGAGACGTTGGCCAACCCCGTTTGGTAAAACAAAATGTCGGCCGCGTTCTTGACCTCCGATCGTCCGCCGCTCTTCGAATAGTCGAGGTACGTCATGGTGAGCGCCTCCGGACGATTCCAGCTTTGTACTGTCGCCTGAAAGTCCTGCGATCGGGGGGCGCTTCTCACGCTGTCAGCAGTCCTGACGAACCAACCCTTGCCTCCAGGAAGGCTTCTGTCGGCCTGCAGACCCTTGTCGATAGTTGCCTTGACACTTGCCGTGCTTACACCCGCGAGCATCATGGCCGGTCGAATGCCGAAGTCCGAATATGGGGCTGTCGAAGCTGATCCGTAATACCGGTTCACCGGCGTCGCAGCGCAATTGTTGCTCGTGAGATAAGCAGCATCGATTCCGAATGTGAACGCGCTCGTTATCGAATAGTTGGTGGGATAGTAGTTGAATCGCGCCACACGAAAGGGCCTGCTCCAGGAGATTACAAGAGCCTGAATTTCGGGACCTGCCGCCGCATCCACCTGCGCTTTGAGTGCGGCGAACTCGGCAGGATCTATGCCGTTATTTGACGGCAAGCCGGGATGGGTTTTGTTCTGATCAAAATTCAGGTGAATCATGTTCCGGTTCGGGATGTTTCTCACCTGTTGATAGTAGTTTGCTACTTCTACGGACTGCGGATCGTTGTCATTGATCAAAACCGCGATCTCCGAAGGCTGAATGCTGCTGCGAGGCACGACGAGCGTTGCTACCTTGACCAAATTCGCGTCAAGCACCTCCACAGGCTCGGTCTTCTGCGGGGACTGTGCGGCCACAAGATTGGGTACAAGCAGACCAACCAGCACGAGAAGATTGGCCGCAGCCGACGCGGATCGGCCGATCACCAGCTTACGGATGGTCTTCATGTGCCATATCAGATGCTTGTTGGACATTTCGATCTCGAAAACTCGGGCTCCTACAATGTATGAATTTGAGTGGTTCAGCCAGCCTCGAGCCAACGCTTTGCGCCGACTTTACGCGATCCGAACAATTTGCCTCTGCCAGACATGAAGGGCTCTACGAGCCCAATGAACATAAGGCTTCATAAAGCTGGAAGCCTCGCCGAACGAGAATTATCGCGCGTGAGTATGAAGGTTGCCCACCGTGCTAAACGCCCAACCTTCGGAGTGTCTGCTTGACGGCCTTGTTAACACCAAACCTCCGAAGTGTCTTCCTGGCGGCCTCGAACGTCTTATATCCGGACTGCCGTACTGCCGTTGGCAGCCATGGCGGTCGCCAACCACGGTAGGCGGTTTCATCCAAATTGCGATACCACTCATTCACCCAAGGATGCGAGCAGTCAGCTTGCCACGGCTTACTGGCCTGCGTGTAGTGGATCACCCAAGGGTCGCTACGCAGGACATCAAGGCGTTCGCGTGGATAAGGGAGCACTGAAGCATGCGCGTTAGAGAAGAGCTCTGACTGCTGATTCCAACGAGGATCTATTGCGCGTATGCGCAGGCCAAATGTTGCGTTCAACGCCTCTTGGTCTGCGACAAGCGGGTGGTTAGGATCACATGCCCGCGCGTACGCCAGGACCGTTTGCCCGATTTGTTCGCGCCGCCAGGCGGCGAGATCCATGAGCATCACGCCAGCGTTAAAATTCAGATCTGAGGCCGTCCTCCCAGACTCGAACCAACCTCCCACGCCCCACAGTGAGCTAACAAACGGTGTACCCATGGCAAGCACCGCAAGCGCAACGGCACCATCAAATTCAAGATCATAAAGATCGCTAATGCAGCATCGAGCGACCAAGTCGCAATCGAGATAGAGCACCCGATCGATGTGGGCAGGCAGGACGTCCGGAAGCAAAAGCCGGGCGTAAGTGGCACTGGTGATCCACGGGCCGCCCAGAGGTAACCCGGAGATAGCCCCCGGCGTCCCGTTGATCCAACTCACCTTGACCTGAGGCCTGGCGAAGCTCTCCTCGAGCTTTCGGCGGTTGAGTTTCGAAATACCCATATCGAGCACATACAGCTCTAGCTTGCGATCCTTGCCCAAGTGGCGGATGACGCTACCCCCAGCAACAGCCAGCGCCCGCGCATATCCATCGTCGGTTGCGAAAGCCACTCGAACCAATTTGCCGGGCATTTAGAGCTCGCCGTATCTTGAAACAACGCAATCCACCCAAACTCGGCGGATTTGCACATGCAATCAACTTCCCAATCGCCTTTGGGTATGGGGAAGTAAGTCTGAGGTCAAGAATGGACCCACGCACTCTTCGCAGGCTGATCTGCGCTGAGAGTATTTTCCCCAGCTATTGAAAATCCCAATCGGAACAATGGGACCGACAGCCGACTGCAATCTTCACCACTGGTGGCCGGCCGCTCGCAACTTCACTCATACCGGGGGTGACGACGTCTTGGTGGCACTGGGCAATCAAGTCTTCAGCCTGGAGGGCGACATCCGTTATCAATCAAACCTGCGTTGTCACGTTGGCGCACGCGCGGTGAGGAACCTGCTTCTGGCAGGCCTTTCTGTTCGACTGCATCGTCTAATGCTGGCCCGCTGAAGCGGCGGCGGATGAGGGTGCTGCCGCCGCTCTGGCAATTTCCGACAAGTCGTTTCATCAACTTAGCCTTCGGCCAATCTATGGTTGCCAACAGGTGTATAGGCTTACCACTTGATATTCTTACGAAATCGCCGGAGGCGCCTGCACTGGCCCGCGAGACATACTTCGGCAATTTACAATGAATTAAGACCTCCGTGGCCACCCTGCCTGAGGAGGTTTCCGACGTGGAAATATTTGCCTTAACGATGCTGTGTATCGGATCGGCACTTGGCTTGCGGTTCAAAGTGCTGGTACTGGTTCCGACGATATTTCTCGGTGTTGCCGTGTGCACGGCTTACGGGGGCACCCAGGGAGCGACGATCGGGTGGATCGCGCTCGCGAATGTGGTTACCGCGATGTGCCTGCAATTCGGATATTTGGGCGGCGCCTTGCTCAAGTTTATGGTGTTTTCCGGCCGGCGGCCCGATGGAACCCGATCCGTTCGACCGTTTGCTCATTAAGTGTTGTCGCGCACGCGTGCCTCTTGCAAGCATCAATCGCAGCGGGATTCTCGGGCCGTTTCGTCTCCCTCTGTGCATGCAAACGCTTGAGAGTCCCCGCCATGACCTCCCATGACGAACTTGGCGTTCGCCCTTATCTTGATGATCCTGCCCTGACCTATCACCAGCGTCTTGGTGATATTGCGCGCAAGTTTCAGTCCTTCTTCAACTTAATTTGCTGTAGAGAGCAATTGAGCGGAGATCTGCAGGGCGAGTTGTGTAACCGGGACTGGTAGTTGGGAAATGTGGAGGCCGTTTCGCAAGGCGACTGAAGTCGATCGCCCCAAATTGCCTTCAGGCTCGCGCGTGTATGCGATTGGCGACGTGCATGGACGAGCCGATTTACTGCGAGACACCTTCGCCAAGATCGAAAGGCACCGCGACGCCTATCCGATTGCCAACGCCGTCGAGATTTTGCTCGGCGATTACATCGATCGCGGACCTTCGTCGTTCGATGTGATCGAACTGCTCTTGACGCGCGTTCGTAACGGGACGATCTGCTTGAAGGGTAACCATGAGGCGTTCTTGCTGGAGTTCCTGAAGGATCCAACCATCCTGAACGTATGGCAACGTTGCGGGGGACTGGAAACGCTGGCATCTTACGGACTTGAGGCCTCCCTTGATCTTTCGCCCAAGGACCAGGAGGGCCTTGCCGCCTCTCTTGGGGACCGTTTGCCGGCAGATCATCACAATTTTCTGAACTCCTTGCCGCTCTGCATTACGCTGGGCGATTACTTCTTCGTACACGCCGGTGTGCGGCCGGGAATTGCCTTGCCCAACCAGCGTGCTGCAGACCTTCTCTGGATCCGGGAGGATTTTCTCCGCTACGAGGGCGGCTTCGGAAAAGTTGTGGTTCACGGTCATACGCCGGTAGACGAGCCGGAGATTCGCAATAACCGGATAAATCTGGATACTGGCGCCTTCGCTACAGGCAACCTCACCTGCGCGGTGTTTGAAGAAGATCAAATTCTTTTTCTCTGACTTCATACCCAAGGAAGCCTTGCTCTCGATCGGCTTCGTCAAAGATGTTCTCGGTGCTTGCTCGCCCCGCGCGCTCGACGAGTGGCATCAATACTGGCCAGTTGCACATCCTGGCAAAACTTGACAAAACGCAACAAGCGGCCGATGGCCGATAGGCTCGATGCGAAACAGCGCGCTTGAGACTTCGACGAAGAGTGCCCGCGTTTGGAGATGACATGGCGGCTCAGGATTCACGACGACGCGTCGCGTTGATTACGGGCGTGACCGGTCAGGACGGCGCCTATCTCACCGAGTATTTGCTGGGTCTCGGGTACACTGTCCACGGCGTCAAGCGGCGGTCATCGTCTTTCAACACCGCGCGGGTCGACCATCTCTACAAGGACCCGCACGTCGGCAACGTGCCGTTCCTGATGCACTATGGCGACATGACGGACTCGACCAACCTGATCCGGCTGATGCAGCAGATCAGGCCGACCGAGATCTATAATCTCGCCGCCCAGAGCCATGTCGGCGTAAGCTTCGAAAGTCCGGAATATACTGCCAACGCCGATGCCATCGGCGTGCTACGGCTTCTGGAAGCGATCCGGATTCTCGGCATGGGGAAGGAGACGAGGTTCTATCAGGCTTCGACCTCGGAGCTCTACGGCCTCGTCCAGGAAGTGCCGCAGAAGGAAACGACGCCATTCTATCCGCGCTCGCCCTACGGTGTCGCCAAGCTTTACGGCTACTGGATCACGGTCAACTACCGCGAGGCCTATGGCATGTATGCCTCGAACGGCATTCTGTTCAACCATGAAAGCCCGATCCGCGGCGAAACATTCGTGACGCGAAAAATCACCCGCAGCGTCGCGCGCATCGAGACCGGACTGGAGGACGTGCTGTATCTCGGCAACCTCGAAGCCAAGCGCGACTGGGGACACGCGCGGGATTACGTCGAGGGCATGCACAAGATACTGCAGGCGGATGCGCCCGACGACTTCGTCCTGGCGACCGGCGAGACCCGTTCGGTGCGTGAGTTCGTAGAGCTGGCGTTTGCCGAAGTAGGCCGCAGCATCGAATGGCGCGGCAGCGGCGTCGACGAGACCGGCGTCGACCGGAAATCCGGCAGGACTATCCTGCGCATCGATCCCGTCTATTTCCGGCCCACGGAAGTCGATCTTTTGGTAGGTGATGCCAGCAAGGCGCGGGAGAAGCTTGGTTGGGCGCCGAGGACGTCTTTCACCGATCTGGTCAAGGAGATGGTGGCGAGCGATCTCGAAGAGGCAAGACGCGAGGTTGCCAATGGCAAACATTCCGTTTGAGCTGAGAAGCAAGACGGTCTACGTCGCCGGGCACCGTGGAATGGTCGGATCCGCGCTGGTGCGCCGGCTGGCGCAGGAGAATGTCGAACTGCTCACGACATCGCGGAGCGAGGTCGATCTGCGCGATCAGACCGCGGTAAACCAGTGGTTCGCCGCCAACCGACCGCAGGTGGTCTTTCTGGCCGCGGCCAAGGTCGGCGGCATCGTCGCCAACAATACGCTGCGCGCCGAGTTTCTCTACGACAATCTCGTCATCGCTTCGAATGTGATC
>DAIMKE010000361.1:0-6393 GCA_036721875.1 Bradyrhizobium sp.
CGAACCGGTATCCACTTCGCTGGAAAACGCTTTAGTCCTTCGCCGCCGGCGCGTTCTGCTGCATGCGATGGAAGCGCAGCACCTGCTGCGCGGTAGACGGCCGCAGCCGCTCATAGGTGTCCTTGCAGGCGGCGATGTCGGTGGGGTCTCCGCCGGCCAGTTCATCGCGCATGTTGATGATCGTCTTGACGGTCGGCCACGAAAGTCCCGCGACCTTGGCCAGGATCATCACGCCTTCGGCCTGGCTTTCGATCATCATGTTTTCGGCGATCGCCACCGGCATGTTGGCCAGCGCCGCGATCGACGCGTTGGCTTCGTCGAATTTCCCGGCCTCGGCAAACGACGCCACCTGGGATTCATCGAGCCGGCCGTCGTCATACAGCGACTTGATGAGGGCATGAGCGATTTCGGTATTTCTGGTCATCGTGGAGGTCGCCGAGCGCGCGCGCCGCGTGGCCTCCTTGACGGCGGTCGGCACCCGGGCCGCCTGCTGTGGGTTGGCGGCCTCCAGCCGCTGCCGCACCGTGTCGGATGCCTTCGCGAGCAGCTTCAGATAGAGATGCCGCGGCATCGCCGGACACTGGCCGACGCTGATCGTGAGGTTGTCGTCGCCTTCGGCGCGGCTCACCAGGCGGGTGAAACCGCTATCGGTGAACTCCGCCCCGGGATTGTTGACGGTGCTCTGGACCACCTCGTCGTTGCCGCGCTGGACCAGCACGTCGGTGACGGCGCCGCTCAGCACTTTTCGTGTCGAAATCGCCATCAGATGTGCCTGGCTCTTGCTGCGGGCGTTCTCGATCAGGGTCTTGTCGTCGAGCCGGTTGGATTGCGACAGCACCGGGCCGGCGACCTCGATGACGTCGTCGAAGGCGAGCGCGCGGATGGTGAGCGGCGGCGCGGTGTCGATCGGGGCAAGACGGTTGGCGAGCAGGGCCTTGGCCGACGTTTCGATGTGATCAATCAGGCACTGAAAGACATCGTCGAACAGCCCGATCTGTTCGTCGGAATAGTCGATCGCGCCGTTGATGAAGAGATCCGTCACCCGGCGCAGGGTCTCGACCCGGCGGGCGACGGTGCCGTGCGCCAGCGTGCTCTGCAGTTCGTCGAGCAGGTGTCCGGGATAATTAGCTGTTTTCGAACTCATGGCTCTGTCCTGGAGAGAAAAATCGGCGGCGGATTCTCCGCTACCGGAACAAAAAATATTGGGTCAGGCGCTGGTGATGCGGTTGCGTCCCTGTGCCTTGGCTGCGTAAAGCGCGCGGTCGGCGCGCGCGAGGAATGTGTCTGATGTTTCGTTGGGCTTCAGCGTCGCAACGCCGGCGGACATCGTCACCTTCATGCCCGGCGAGAATGCGCTCCATTCGAGGTCGGCGACGATCGCACGCAGCCGGTCGAGTGCCCGCGCTGCGCTGTTCGTATCCATGTCGGGCAGCACCAGCAGGAATTCCTCACCGCCGTAACGGCCGAAGCGGTCGACGCTGCGGATGTTGGCGAACATGGTGATGGAGAATGTCCGCAGCACCTCGTCCCCGGTCGGGTGGCCGTAGGCGTCGTTGATGCGCTTGAAGTAGTCCAGATCGATCAGCGCGACCGAGCAGGGCGATCCGCTGCGCTCGGCGCGGGCGATTTCCTCCTCCAGCATCCGCATGATGCTGCGGCGGTTGGAGGACCCTGTCAGTTCGTCGAGTTCGGCAAGTTCCTCGATCCGCTTGTAGGCCGCCTTGAGTTCGAAGCTGCGGTCGTAGAGCATCTTGCGCATCGTGCTGCCATAGAGGCCCACGAAGGCGCATTGGCCGATCGTGAGGACGTAGGAGAGCATCGCGGCGACGCGCTCGGTCGGGGTCGCGATCGGCAGGCCGATCGGCGTGCTGGTGAACAGAAAGATCGGCGCCAGGCCGATCATGGTGAGCGTCCAGGCGATGATGGCTTGCCGGGAGGTCATCCGCAGCGCGCCGAAGCCGAAAATCAGGAACACGACGCTGAGGAAGGCAAAGCCGATCTCGGGCGCAGCCAAAAGGAAACAAAGCTGGATCGCGACGTGGCCGCCCACCTGGTAGACGGTGAGGTAGTGATCCTCGAAGCGGTCGTTGAAGCAGGACTCAGACAGCACGACAAAGACCGAGACCAATCCGACGCCGACCAGGAAATAGGCCGACGGAATGATCATCGGGATGGTGCCGGCGTAGGCATAGACCGCCAGGACCAGGGTGATGAGCGAGTAGCTGACCGCCTGTACCGCCAGCATCTGACGGCGCTGGCCGGTCCGTCGCTTCAATAGCTCGGGCGACAGGCGAACACCGTGCGCCGCCGCACTGTTCGAGCTTTGCCCTTGAAGCAATGAAGCCGCGCTGCTCATGTTCCGTCGCAAATGGAGGTGCCGGACGAAACTTTAGGGAACAAAGCCTTTAGTTTTGGTATCTTTTAGCTTCGATTCCGGGCCGCACATGTCGGCCAGTATGCTGTTTCGTAACGGAAATCTGCCAGATTCCGATAGTGTGGAACCGAGGGCCGGGAACCGTGCCCAAGCTGATGCTGCCCTGTTGGCCAAGCCTTGGTATGGTCGTACGGGCGGCGCGTTCTCCAGGAAAGTAAATCCGTAATATGATACCAATTTCGGGGCTTCGTTTGTTCTTGCCGGCACCTTCGCCGGGCCAAGACCTTTTGTGGCATAGATCACACATGCGCGTGGGTCATTGCCGTAATGTGAAGAATCTTGCCTCTTCCGTCGAACCGTCGGCCACTCCTCTCAGACCAACCTTGCGAGACGGCCATTGAGTGCGGCACAGGCGGCTTCAGACGAAATTCTGATCGCTCGGATCGCTCAAGGCGACCGGCTCGCCATGCAGGTGCTTTACGGAAGGCACCATGTCAGGGTGTTCCGTTTCGGGCTTCGGCTCGTAAGGGACGAACAGATCGCGGAAGATCTCATCAGCGAGGTTTTTCTCGATGTGTGGCGTCAGGCCGGCAAGTTCGAAGGCCGATCCGCCGTTACCACCTGGCTGCTGGCGATTACGCGTTTCAAGGCCCTCTCGGCACTCAGGCGCCGCAAGGACGTTGGACTGGACGACGAGACCGCGAACGCCATCGAGGATACCGCCGACGACCCCGAAGTGGTGACGCAGAAGAAGGATACGGGTGAAGCGTTGCGCAAGTGCCTGACGGCACTTTCGCCTGAGCATCGGGAGATCGTCGATCTCGTCTACTACCACGAGAAGTCCGTGGAAGAGGTGGCCGAGATCGTCGGTATTCCGGAGAACACCGTCAAGACGCGCCTGTTTTATGCGCGCAAGAAATTGGCCGAGTTGCTCAAGGCAGCCGGCATAGAGCGAGGTTGGCCATGATGGCGGCGAGCAGGCAAATGCTGGATCGAGAGCCCAGCGAAATCGAGATGCTGTTGCCTTTCCATGCGGCCGGCACCCTGAACGCGCGGGATGTTCGCCGCGTCGAGGATGCGCTCGCCAGCGATCCCGAACTCGCCCGGCAATATGCCGTCATCGGCGAGGAATATGCCGAGACCATCAGCCTCAACGAGAGCTTGGGAGCGCCGTCGGTGCGCGCCATGCAGAAACTGTTCGCGGCGATCGATGCCGAGCCGGTGCGCAAGCCGTCGCTTTCGGTTAGCCTTTCCGCCCGCATGTCGGAATTCTTTGCAAAGCTGTCGCCGCGCACGCTGGCCTGGTCGGCCGGCGTCGGCGCTGTTGCGCTGTTGTTGCAGGCCGGCGTGATCGGCGCCGTGCTGATGAAGAACCAGACCGCTTCGTTCGAGACGGCGTCGTTGAGCATGAACGAGCCGTCGTCAGGGCCCATCACCCGCGATCTCGGCAGCAGCGTTGCGCCGCCGCGGGCGCTGGTGCGGTTCGCGCCGGAAGCACGCATCTCCGACATCACGTCGCTGCTCGACAAATATCAGGCTTCGATCGTCGGTAACGCCAATGGTGATATGTTCCGCCTTCAGTTCAAGGCGATGGGCAGGGACGAGGCCGCAGGCCTGCTGAAGAAGCTGGAGGGCGAGAAGATCGTCAAGCTTGCGGTGGCAACGCCGTAAGCTGCGCGCCGTGCTTCCGGCAAACCGAGGTTCCATGTTTCGCGATGGCTCGAACTGGCGGATGAAAGCGCGGCGCGGCGCGCTGATCCTGTCAGCGGCGTTGTTGCCCTTGCTGGCGTTCGCGGCTTCCGCGGTTCAGGCGCAAAGCATCATGCGCTCGCCCAATCTCAACGTCGGCTCGCGGACGCCGACCATCAATCCAAACATCGCGGCCCGCCCGAACCTCGGCGTCGATAGCGTCGCACGAACGCGCCCCGACCTTGGTGTACGGTCGACGCTCTCTGCCACGCGATTCCCGTCCAACCAGAATGCGGGTTGCCAGGCTGCCTCTCGCGGTCCGGACGGCGAATGCGCGGCGACCTCGGTCGGCGGCGGCAAGGGTGACGGCAAGGGTGGCTCCGCCCAGAACTTGTCCAACAGGAACTCGGCTAACAAGGACTCGGCTAACAAGAATCTGGCCAAGAAGGGGAAGGGCGGGGCAGACAAGGGCAGTTCGCAGGCCGCGGTCAATCTGCGCACCGTTCCGAACGAACTCGTTGCGGAGATCGACGGCTCACTGTCCACCGCCGAGGCCGATGCGCTGGCACGGCGTCATGGCCTGGAGCGCATCTCGTCGGAGAATTTTCCACTGCTCGGCAGCACCATCGGCCTGTTCCGGATCGTCGACCGGCGTCCGCTCGAGACCGCGCGTCGTCAGTTTGGGGCCGATGCCAGCGTGCGGTCGGTGCAGTTCAATTTCCGCTATTTCCTGCAGGATCAGAAGAAGGCCACGTCCGAGGGCGATGCCGCGCAATACGCCGTCGCGCAGCTTCGGTTGCCGCAGGCCCACCAGCTCGTCCGCGGGATGAACGTCACCATCGCGGTGATCGATTCAGGCGTCGACGCCAGGCATCCCGAACTCGCCAATTCAGTCGCCGACAATTTCGATGCGCTCGGCAGCAAGGAAGGTCCGCACGTCCACGGCACCGGGATTGCGGGGGCAATCGTCGCGCATGCCAGGCTGATGGGAAGCGCGCCGGAGGCGAGGCTGCTGGCGATCCGTGCATTCGGCGGGGGATCGAAGGGCGCGGAGAGCACGTCCTACGTGATCATCCGGGGGCTGAATTATGCGGTCGAGCACGGCGCGCAGATCATCAACATGAGTTTTGCCGGCCCGAAGGATCCGTTGATCGAGCGCGGTATCGCGGCGACGGCGGCGAGGGGTATCCTGATGATCGCCGCGGCCGGCAACGCCGGTGCCAAATCACCGCCGCTCTATCCCGCCGCCAATCCGAACGTGATCGCCGTGAGCGGCACCGATGCGCAGGAGAAGCTGTTTGCGGCGTCGAACCGGGGCAATCACATCGCCATTGCGGCGCCCGGTACGGATATCTTCCTCCCCGCGCCTGACGAGAAATACCAGATCACGTCAGGCACTTCGTTCTCTGCCGCCTACGTCAGCGGCGTGGCGGCGCTGGTCATGGAGCGCAATCCTGCATTGAAGCCGAACGATGTTCGCGCGATCCTGATCAGGACCGCCCGCGACCTCGGCGCTCCCGGCCGCGACGACCTGTTTGGCGCGGGCAACGCCGATGCGTTCGCTGCCGTCACGGCAGCGACCGCCGCGCCGACGGTTCCGCTGGCTGCTACCGGCAAGCCCGCCGGAGAAAATGCCGCAGCTGCCGATAACGCTTCCGTGAGCCGCGCACTGAATGATGCCGCGCCGTCGATGGCAGCGGAAAAATCGGCTGCAAATACAGCCAATAAGCCTGCGGCGCAGTGAATTCCGGACAATCGCCATCGAACTCACGCGTTAAAAAAATCGCCGGCTGTCTTGAACGTTCGGCAGGGTGTCGCGACTTAAATATGTGGGAGCGGTAATTCCCCCCATCGGCTGTATTCGGCGCGAGCGCCCATCCACCCCAAGCGCCCCATATAGCTTTGACCCGTCCGGTTGTCCCCCCGGACGGGTCTTTCATTTTTGGCGCCTTTTTCGTCGTGTTGTTCGATCGATGCGTCCTTGGTGACAGGGTGCACTGGACAACGGCGAAGTTTTCCACAGAGTATCCATATTGTATTCGACTGATTCGTCCCGGTTGCGTCTGCGTCTGTCTCTCTCATTGGGGCTGATTAATGACACACCGAGACGTGGCCTTGGGCCGCGAAATCGTCGCGCGCTGGTGCAATCTGGCCGAGCGCCGGCTGGAATATCTTACCGAGCTCTGGGAAACCGGACGCTGGCGCCGCTTCCACAGCGAAATTCAGTTCCTGCAGAACATCCAGGAAGCCAAGGCCGCCGTCGAAACCTGGCGCGGCCTGTTGCGCCGTGAAGCTTCCCTCGACAACAACTCGATCGACTTGGCCTGGCT
>DAIMKE010000362.1:0-6380 GCA_036721875.1 Bradyrhizobium sp.
TGGCGTCAAGCTAACCCGCTGACACCACTCAACTTAATTTCGGATCAGGCTCTAAGGTAGCCAGGATAAGCGCGGTAGCCTCTTTCGTCACTCAGACGGTTCGGAACGGCAAGGTCCGATTGCCGATCTTGAAGGGTGCATTCAGGTATGTGGCGTTGGAAAATGTCTCTGTCGATACTTTCGGAGAAAGTATCGGGTACATATCCTCATTGGCAGGACACCCTGATCGATCATTAACGATTTTTGTCAAGCTGACGCGCGGTCAGTCGATACCTAGCGTGCAGCAGGTTGAGGAGGGTGGGGAATCTTCGTTCGTCATCGACTTATCCAAGTTTACGAACGGTAGCGACGAACTCCTTCGCGCAGCCATACTTAGATCGGCGCAGCGATTTTGGCTCTTTAATCGGGCGTGGCCTAGCGCGGTGGAAGATGAGGCTAGATTTAACAGAGGGATAGTTGGACGCATACGCGAACAGTTACCGCCACTCTCTCGGTCTCCATTGCGAGGGGCCAGCTTAACATTGCCTGGCTCGCCTCCGGGAAACGACAAACCGCCGATCAGCGACGTCGAGTGGCAAACACTACCGGCAAGCGAATTGCGTCGCCGTCTTTTCGGCAATAAATACGAACGCAGGCAGCGCCAATAAACCTGCAGACTTTTTTGTGAATTATTAAGATAGTCGTGCCGCTTAGGTAGCGCGGGTCGACGTTCGATCAGATTTAAGAGCTTCGCTTGTTCTGAAATTCTTTGCCGTTCCGTCGGGCATTGACAAGAAAGCCCCGGATTGTCCGGGGCTTTCTGCTTACGGGTCTCGGCATAGCTTAGCGGACGCCGAACCGCTCCATGAACCAATTCCACATGTTGACCTCCTGTTGGCACTCAGGTGCTAACAGGCATGGTTAACATATTCTTATCTGTTTGCAACGGTTATGCAGCTGCCCGTTTTTCGCTCAGTTCCAAGAGCATCTCGTTGAGCGGCATTGCAGGTGCGAAGTAGTACCCTTGGGCATGGTCGCAGCCCATTTCGATGAGAAGCTTCATCGTCTCGGCATCTTCGACACCCTCGGCTGCTGCGCGTTTGCCCAGTGAGTGCGCGATGTTGATTGTCGCCTGCACAACTGAGCGGCTCTCAGCCGAACTCAGCATATCGCCAATGAATGTGCGGTCTATCTTCACCTCTGTGCCGGGGATGCGTTTGATGTAGCTCAGAGCCCCTTGTCCTGTGCCAAAATCATCGATTGAAATTTGTATGCCGAATTCGCGCAGCGCCGCCATCACTGCCGTCACGCGGCGGTCATCCAGTGATGCTGTCTCCGTCACCTCGAGTATGATTTTGTCGGCCGGAACACGGTGCTTCGACATAAGGAACGTCATGTCATAGATCAGCTGGACCCGCGTGAGCGCAATGGCAGACATGTTGATCGCTATGTGGAAGTCCGGGTTTATGTTTCGCGCCAACCTAGCACCGGCGAGCGCAGTATCGATGACATAGATCGTGAGGTCGTCGATCCGCTTGTGCGTTTCGGCCATCTCGATCACATCCTCAGGGGGTATCGCTCCGTGCGAAGGGTGAGTCCAGCGCAGCAGAGCCTCGGCCCCGATTGTTCGTCCAGTCTGCAAATCTATTTTGGGTTGATAGGCGATCTGAACGCTGTTCCGAGCCATAGCCTCATCCAGGTCGGACAAGAGCGAGAGCCGCTTGTCGCGCTGTTCGAGATATTCGGCGTTCGCAACGATCGCATGTGTGCCGGCGTGAAGAGCATCTTCAGCTGACTGGATGGCTGTTGCGATCCGCGATCGTATGGATGCCTCCCAGTTTTCGTCGACGCCGATGTGTGCTGCGATGTCGACCGTTGCACCAGCATGGCCCACTCCCGTCCGGAACAGCGCATGAAGGCCTTCGAGGTGGTCGCTCAAGTCATTCGGCTGAAGTCTTGGCCGCAGCCAGACGATAGTGTCCTTATGGAAGGCAAATTGAGCCCCTGTCTCCGTGGCTGAAAGCCGTTTGATTGCCTCCTCTATGAACTTCGTGATCACTTGGTCGGAGGAATTTCTAGTGATGAATGAGAATTCCCTGATCTTCAGAGCGAAAACGCTCATATCTTTGTCAGGTTGGAGTTGCTCGAGCGCTTCTACGCGTAGGCACCCGGTCGCCTCATCAAACATCTTTTGGGCAAGCCGATCCAGTCTTACCGCGCCAATGCCAAGGCACAAAATCGACGGGAAAACGTCGATGCCGACCGATAGGTAATCGAGGCCGAGCGGCACAGTGAGTAGGCTAGCGATTGCCGCTGCGCTTGTCCTGCGGCTTGGTTTTATCTGGCTGGCCTGCCACAGCAATACGGCTGCCGAGACGAGGAGGGCGGGCATCCAGCCAAGGTCCACCGGAACACCCTTGCGCAGAGTGTGTGCCCCAAGGGCATGGAAGTACACCCCTGGAATCTTCGCACCCAACGGCTCGTAGTGCATGTCACTCGTGCCGGTGAAGGTTTGTCCGACGACGACATTCGCGTTCTCGAGCGTGCTGCGTCCGACCCGACCTTTGAGGACATCGATATAACTGACTCGCTTGATCGAATGAATATCGATTCCGAAATCGACCCGGTACTCTTTTGCTGGCCCCTCATACTCCGCGAGGCCTGCAGAGATTGATGGTATGAGCTTTCCTTCGAAGGAGGACGCGGTTGGGAAGCGATATCCGAGGTTAAATGGTGCAGAATGGCCCTCCATGGATGCAAGCTTGCCACTTTGCTTGAACTGGTCGCTTGGTATGAGCGCAGCATATTCATTCACGCCCTCGTCTATTGGAGGCGCTACGGCGATGTATGTTTCCGGGTTTCTTACCAATGCGTTCGCCAAAGCCGCGTCCGATGCAGGGTTAGTTGGATCAGCGTAGGCCTTGTCGAAGAACACGCGTGTTGCGCCGGCTTCGAACAGCCGGTCGATCAGCTCCGCGTCCTGTTTCCGATCGGGAACGTCGGTTTGAAGTTCATTGAGGGTGGCATCATCGATCGTGACGACGACAATATCGCTCGGAGCCTCGTGGGAGCGGATCTCGGATCTGACCGCACGGTACACGTCTTCGGCCGGCAAGCCGAGCTCGATGAGGCCCGCGATCACTCCGATGCCGATTGCCATCGCGACGATCTTCATCGGTTTTGATGCCCAAAATCGCAGGCCACCCGTCGTGCTGGGCTTACCGATGCGCCTCTGAACCAGAATATCTCTGAACTTGCGGCGTAGCCACCGCACTGCTGAAACTCGTATCACGACCGCTGCTCCGGATCGCCGCTCCGCGGCTCCAAATTTGTCGGCAGCGAGCATAACTAACAGATATCGAATAATTCTTAACGCGGCCCTTGGGTCACATTGCCACCGTTTCCGCGAGTGACAGAGCCCTTGAACCGGCAACCAGCACCTTGATGCAGTTGACCTTTGTCGACGAGTCGACAATACGCGTGCTATGAGCACTGTTCGCAACAAACCGAGCCGTCAGATTGTCGGCTTCTCGCTGTCGCCCGAGATGGCGCGCGCGGTAAAGGCCGAGGCTGCCAACCGCGGGCTGTCCCTTCGAAAGCTGTTCGAGGAGCTTTGGACCGGGTATGAGACCGGCAAGGGGGAGGGGGGCAGTGGTTCTTGATGAGCGCCAGCTCGCCGGACTGGCTCATGCCCTGATTGGTCAAGGCCATTCCGTCACTCGAGCCGAAGAGCTTCTGATAGCTTCTTCCGAGGCTCCCAGCCCCAAAGTAATCGAGCCCATCCGAAAGGCCATTGCAGCTGGTGATGATCCGCTGGGAGAGCTGTTCTGCACCCTTCGGTCCCCCAAGGAGCGTCGGGATAGCGGCGCGACCTATACGCCGCACGCTATCGTGGCATCGATGCTCGCGTGGGCGGAAGATCAGGAGGACGTGCCCTCGCGCGTGGTCGATCCGGGTTGCGGTTCGGGCCGATTTCTGATTGCGGCCGCTCGCGCCTTCCCGAAGGCTAGGCTGATTGGTGTCGAAACGGACCCTCTCGCGCTGCTTCTGCTTCGCGCCAACGCGGCCGTCTGCGGCATTTCCAATCGCTTGTCCGTCGAGGCGCGCGACTACCGCGAACTGAAGCTTCGCAAGATCAAGGGGGCCACGCTGTTCATCGGGAACCCTCCCTATGTCCGGCACCACCAGATCAGCGAGAGATGGAAGCGATGGTTCGCTGAAACCGCCGCGCAGCACGGATTTCGGGCCAGCAAGCTCGCGGGTCTCCACATTCACTTTTTCCTGAAGACGCGCAGCATTGGCCGTCCCGGCGACTTTGGTGCGTTCATCACTTCGGCCGAATGGATCGACGTCAACTACGGCTCTGTCTTGCGCGAGATGCTCGCGGACGGGCTAGGGGGTGCGTCTCTGCATGTCATCAGCCCGAATGCGCAGCCATTCTCCGATGCGATGACTACAGGGGCCATCACCTGCTTCAAGCTGGGCGGCCGGACTGATGATCTTGCCATCCGCGCGGTTGAGGGTCTTGATGAGCTCGACAATTTGAAGGGTGGGCAGGCCGTGCCGTGGACCAGCCTGGAGAAGGCGGGGAGGTGGTCTCATTTCGTTCGCGAGGGGCCAGTGCCGCGCGTCGGCGAAATCGAACTTGGCGAGTTGTTCCGCGTTCACCGCGGCCAGGTCACCGGTGCCAATAGCATCTGGATTGCTGGTGCGCGTGCGCATCGTTTGCCCTCCCGCTTTCTGCTACCGACGGTCACCCGGGCACGGGAGCTCATTGCGGCGGCACCATCGCTCGACCGCGACGACGCTTTGCGGAGGGTCATCGATCTGCCGGTGGATCTGAACGACTTGTCCGCCAAGGAGCGGCGAGCAGTCGACGAGTTCCTTGCCTGGGCGCGCGCTCACGATGTGCCGTCAGGCTTTGTGGCCCGGCATCGCCGCGCATGGTGGTCCGTCGGCCTGCGACAGCCTGCGCCGATCCTGTGCACCTATATGGCCCGCCGCCCGCCCGCATTCGTGCGCAATCGGTGCAATGCTCGCCACATCAACATCGCTCATGGCCTCTACCCAAGAGAGCCGATGGATGACGAACGTCTCGATCAGCTTTTGGCGTTCCTTACCGGCAACGTATCGACGACTTCGGGCCGAACCTATGCCGGGGGCCTCACCAAGTTCGAACCGCGCGAGGTCGAGCGTCTGCACATCCCGTCCCCCGATCGCCTGGCCGAGCTTGCTGGCCTATGAGCCTTCCCAATGCCGACCGGCGGCCAAAGATCTGGACCGACGATGAACTTAAGGCGCAGGCGCAGTGCTCGATTGACGCCTTCGTCGATCGCAGGCTGAAGGAGCCGCGCGACCGCTATCGTGAGCATCTTCGCTTGCGGCAAAGCGGTGTCTTGCGCTTGTTCAAGACGCTGGTTGGAGTCGACCCGCTAAACCCAGACCCTGCCACCGTCAGAACGATCCTGTTCGAGCCGGCGCTCCTCGATGCTCTTCGCTACGTCGCCGGTCCTCCGGTGTCGGAGGACGATCTTGGGGTGCTGGTTACACGGTCAACACAGCGCCTCACAAAGAACCGCCTTCGCGTAGATGACGAGCTGACGGTGAAGGTGCTCGGCCTGATTTGCCAGATGTCCGATCCGGTGCGCTTCCCGTGGATCGATGATCGGCGGACACCAAGCCTGCATGAGCTGAAGCATGCGATCAGAGCGACAGCGGCACTTCACGCGACACAGACGCTTCAGACCGAGCGTCGCGGCTATGGTCGCAAGGTCGAGTCCGTTCTGAAGGACCGATTGCTGCTCCAAGGCTACGAGAAGGTTCCGACCCCGAACAAGGGCAAAATCACCGCGCCCACGCACTGGCCATCCGCCAACACCTTTTATGGCGAATGCACGGTCTATGGCCGAAAGGCAGACATTCTGGTCGGGACCAATGATGGCCGCATCATCGCAATCGAGGCCAAGGACTCCTCGTCGGCGCTTAACAGCATCAAGCGGGTACTGAACGACACCGCGGCCAAAGCCAAGCACTGGCGCGCCAAGGCTGGAGAGGAGATCGTGCCCATTGCGTTGTTGTCGGGCGTATTCGGGATCGAAAGCCTGAAGTCAGCCCAGGAAAGCGGCCTTTATCTTGTGTGGACCCATGATCTAGACAGCTTTGTTGATTGGCTCTATTCCCAATAGAGGTGCGAGCATCCGATCTGGCGCGGTATTTACATAATCTATATTATCAATCTGGGATTTTTGATTCTTCGTAGAGCGTCTTTTCCAACATAAGATAGACCTTGGCCGCGTGCAAACGGATCCTGACAGAGCCTAATACTACACTCTATTTGTCACATCTCGGTTGTGACGCTCGCCCAGACCACGAAGCCGACGATGCCCAACATGAGGCAGATC
>DAIMKE010000363.1:0-6364 GCA_036721875.1 Bradyrhizobium sp.
CCACCTGTCGGCCGGCGTCGATCAGCGCCGTCAGCGTGTGACAGAACTCGGCCTGCGTCGATTTCCCCTGCAGGAATTGCAGGTCGTCGATGACGAGCACGTCGATGCCGCGCAGCGCTTCCTTGAACGCCAGCGCCGTCTGGGTCTTCAGCGCGGCGACGAAGCCGTACATGAATTTCTCGGCGGTGAGATAAAGCACCTTGCGCTCGCTGCCGGAATTGCCGGCCCAGGTCACGGCCTGCAGCAGATGGGTTTTGCCAAGGCCGACGCCGGCATGAATGTAGAGCGGGTTGAACATCACGGGATCGCCGCGGCGTCCTTCGGCGACCTGGCGCGCGGCCGCGTGGGCCAGCGTGTTGGAACGGCCGATCACGAAACTTGCAAAGGTCAGGCGCGGATCGAGCGGCGAACCGCCGAGCGCATCATGATTGGCGGACACCGGCGCGGTGGCGGTCGCACGCAGTTCAGGCGCAGGACGGCCATTGGTCGGCTCGAGGCGGCGCTGATCTGCCGGCGCGGCCGCTTCCTTGGCAGGCGCGGCGGATCGCATCGCCGTGCGCACGGTGAGATCGATCCGGTGCACTTCCGGCATCTCGGCCTGCCAGCAGGTCAGGACACGATCGGCGTAGTGCGCCTGGATCCAGCTCTTGAGGAAACGGGTCGGAACCGACAGATGCACGCTTTCGTCCTGCACGCCTTCCAGGTCCATGCGCGCAAACCAGCTCGTGTAGACATCTTCGCCCACGCTCGTCCGCAAGCGTCCCTTCACGCGCGACCAGCGATCCTGTTCCATATTTGTCATTGTCTGAGAACTTTTCTGAAAGAGTAATGGTGTTAATGCGAACTCGCCTTGCAGGGTTCCTGCTGGACGCGACCTCAAAGCGGCACTCTCCGACGCCAGGCAAAGATCACCGTTCGGCGAGTGCGCCGCTGGTCAGATCAAGGCTGGAGTGAAAGATTTCCGCGAGGTCAGCGCGTACTCGACGGTCTACCCGGAGCGCGCGTGGGAGGCTGACTGAAAGAGCCGTTGGAGACTTCTGCTGCGGTCTCGTTCGAAACGGAAATGAGTGTGTCAGATGTCGCGATGATTCCGTAAAGCATACTACCTCCCCCCTCACCGCGAGAACGTGCGGCGAGTTATCAGATCGAAAGTGTTTCAAAGTCAGTCTGCCGCCGCCGAACAAAAACATGCCTGGCCGCTGCGCCGCCGCTACCTCAGTCTGTCGTCTTCAACACGTCCACGAGCTACGCGTTCCCATTCGTTGCAGTTGTCGTCAGTCCCCGAATTTCTCTTGTCCAAAGCGCACCAGGCGCAACGCCAAGAAATTTAGACACAGAACATCCGTCCCCATATTGCTATGGGTTGCCAACTCAGCTTCGCTTGGAAAGCGTCGCTAACGCGCACACCGCCGCCGATTTGCACGTCCGCCCTTGGGTCTCAAACCGCGCTGGTCAGGAGAGCCATGGGCGTCGCGAACGAGTAAGGAATACACCACGGGTGATTTCTGACAATCCGTGATTCGACATCGCTGTCTGACTCTTTGCGTGTGTTGCAATGCTGCCGGTGCGACGTTCCACACCAAGTTTTTGAATCAGCGTGCAGAATCGTGGGCCGGCAGTCTTCGTGACAATTTTGGCCGCACTCGCAAAATTTTTTAAAAATCCGTTACAATCATAGTTACCGGGACCGTTTTTCAAAACGCTTGCGCTCGCTATGTGGATAAGTGATTAGCGAGACGAAGTTTTTCGGGATTGTTTTTCAGGGTAACTCCCCAAGCGGCGCTTTCGCAGGCAGACGCAAGAGAATGGCGCTCGATTAGTCAGCGCGCCACAAAATCACGCGGCACACGGCACAGCGCCAACAATGAATCGCAGCCCGCAAGATCGAGCCGCGAGGAATTGTGGCACGCAATGAATAGCGAGCAACCGATCTCTGAAAAAGAAAAAGCCCGGCGAAGCCGGGCTTTGACGAATGTCTGTTTTTATCAGCTCACTTTTGTGAGCTCATTTCTTGCCAGTTCACTTGTTGCAGTTCACTTGGCGAGCTTGGCAATCTGGTGCGTCAGGCGCGACACCTTCCGGCTCGCATTGTTCTTGTGAATGATGTTGCGCTGCGCTGCCTGCATCAGCTCCGGTTCCGCGCGTTTCATCGCTTCCAGGGCTGCATTGCGGTCGCCGCTCTTGATCGCTTCCTCGACGGTGCGGACCGCGCCACGCATCTGGGTGCGGCGCGACTTGTTGATGATGGTACGGCGGGCAATCTTGCGGGTCGCCTTCTTGGCGGAAGTGGTATTGGCCATGTTCTCAACTATCCTTCGGCTGTCGTCGCTCGGGTGGTCGGGCTTGAGCGCGCCGGCCGTTCAAATTGCGTGATCGACGCTGGTTGTGTTTTCCAGGGTGTTCTGACGTAAGCCGTTCTTGAAGATGCCATGGCTGGAAGCCAAAATGCTTCCGCAGCGGCGCTGCTCAAAGAACAGCGGCGGCGGGATCGCCCCCGCCGCCATTGGAGGTCTTATAGAGGGCGCGTCCGGCAGCGTCAACGCTTTCCAGCCTGCCCGCAAGCCGGGAAATGGGGCCGGGAAGGCGCGTAAGCCGCTGATGAGGTTGAATTTCCGAGATACCCCCGGTATTGGCTGACGGCCTCTTGGGGGCGACATAAATAAGGTGATGCATGATCCGCGGTTTTTTTCGGCTGATTGGCCTGCTGTTCCTGGCCGGCGGATTCATCTTCGTGGTCTATGACGGCGCACGTTTCGTGGCCGATCAGACCCTGCGGTTCACCCGGTTTGGCCAGTTCTGGAACGACATTCATCAGTCCAGCCAGCAGGCATTCCGGACCTGGGTGGAGGAGATATCGCCCTGGCTCTGGAACAGCGTCGTCAAGGTGCTGCTGGACCAGCCGGTATTTGCCGTACTGGGCGTGGCTGGCATTCTCCTGATGATCCTGTTCCGACCGCGTAAGCCGCTGATCGGCTATTCGCGCGACTGACCGGGTTCGGCCCTATCCCGCACATCGTAACGGGGCTGCCGCTCCAGGCGTAAAGACATATATAGAAGTGCAACCGGACCGCCGCCGCGAGCTGCTGCGGCCGATGTTCCGCCTGGAGGTATTCCATGTTGTTCATGCGCAAGACCACCGCATTGCCGAGTGCAGCAGAAGCGCTGCCTGGCCGTGCCACCCCAATCCCGACAGCCACCACCCACTTCGTCAACGGCCGCAAGCTGCAGCCGCCCTATCCCGCTGGCCTCGAGGAAGCGGTGTTCGGGCTCGGCTGTTTCTGGGGGGCCGAGCGCAAGTTCTGGGAACTCGGCGACGGCATCCATGCGACCGCCGTCGGCTATGCCGGCGGTCATACCGCCAATCCGACGTATGAAGAGGTCTGCTCCGGCCGAACCGGGCATACCGAAGTGGTGCTGGTGGTGTTCGATCCGAAGAGAATTTCCTACGAGCAGTTGCTGAAGACGTTCTGGGAAAATCACAACCCGACGCAGGGCATGCGCCAGGGCAACGACGTCGGCACGCAATATCGTTCGGCGATCTACACGTTCGGTGACGCGCAACGCAAAGCCGCCGACGCGTCCAAGGCCGTGTACCAGGAGGCGCTTGCCGCCAAGGGGCTCGGCGCCATCACCACCGAAATCGCGCCCTCGGCCGAGTTCTATTTCGCCGAGGACTACCATCAGCAATATCTCGCCAAGAATCCGGCGGGCTATTGCGGATTGGGCGGCACCGGCGTGTCGTGCCCGATCGGGGTCGGCGTGAGTGCCTGATTGTTCGACCCTCTCGCCGTGAAGAACGGTGAGAGGGAGTTTTCCATCGGCCCTCGACAAACCCTTTGTTAACCATACCCGGTGCAAGACTGGAGCCGTCTCGCTTTCAGGGATGGCTTCGGTGCGGGTTGTGCGCGCGTTTCGACTACCGATCACTGCAATCATGATGGCGCTCGCGCTGTCGGGGTGCATGCGCACGACGGGCCCGGTCGCGTCGCAGGGCGATCTCGATTCGATCGCCTATGGCCAGCCATCCGATCCGCCGTCTCCATCCGCCGTCATGGCGTCCGGCGGCGCTATCGGCGCGCTTCGATCGGCGTTCGCCGCGTCACCGCATAGCGCACCGCCGCCTGTCATCATGGCTGCGCCTGCGGCCTATGCCGAACCGAGGCCCCTGCGCTATGACGCGCCCTATCATCTCGATGCCGGCGACCGTCTGCGCGTCGTGGTCTATGGGCAGGAAGGCCTCACCAACACCTACGCCATCGGGACCGGCGGATCGATCACGATGCCGCTGATCGGCGCGGTGCCTGCGCGTGGCCGCACGACCGCGGGACTGGCGGCGGAGATCGCAGCCAAACTGCGCAAGGGATTCATCAGGGAGCCCTCCGTCGCCGTGGAGATCGAAGCCTATCGGCCGTTCTTCATTCTGGGCGAGGTCGCAGCACCCGGGCAGTATCCCTACGTTCCGAACATGACCGTCGAGAGCGCGGTCGCCATTGCCGGTGGCTTTTCACCGCGCGCGCGGCGCGACCAGGTCACGCTCACGCATACCGATGCGTCCGGAACGGCACGCTTTGTCGTGCCGCCTGGAAGTGCGGTCGCCCCCGGCGACACCGTGCTCGTCGGCGAGCGATGGTTCTAATTTAGCGCAACATTTATAAGTCGCGAATTGGCCTAACCTGCGCTGGCAGCGAGGCGATTTTCGCGCCTCAGGATGTTTCAGCTGCCCGCGCAATGGTCGATATATTGCATTAGTTGCGGTGAATCAGCGCGATTTGCGGCTCACGCTCAAAACTGTATTCCATCTTGCGATGCAGCAATGTAGATACTCCCTCGTCACTAGGCGCGCTGGCTCGTTCGCGCCTGCAATCCGGAGTGGGACCATGAATTTTCGTTTGCCGATCCACATCAAGCGCGCGGCGACCGCGGCAGCCATCATGGCGTCGATTGCCGTCACGACCTTGTGCGCGTCGTCGCAGCAGGCATCGGCTGATACCTATCCGAGCCGGCGTATCACGTTGGTCATTCCCTACCCCGCCGGCGGCGCCACCGACGTGCTGGGCCGTCTGCTTGCCAACAAACTGTCGGAGTCGTGGAAGACCACCGTCGTCGTGGAGAACAAGTCGGGCGGCGGCGGCGTCGTCGGCAACGATTTCGTCGCCAAGGCGCAGCCCGACGGCTACACCGTGCTGCTCGCCATTACCCAGATCATCCAGGCGCCGAGCCTCGTTGCGAAGCTGCCCTACGACGTCTTCAAGGATCTCGCGCCGGTCACCCAAGTGGCACTGTCGACGATCGTTCTGGTAGTTCCCGAGCAGCAGCCGTTCAAGTCCGTGAAGGAGCTGGTCGACTATGCCAAGGCCAATCCCGGCAAGCCCTACGGCACGTTCGGCAATGCCACGACGTCCCATCTCTACGGCGAACTGCTCAAGAAGAACGCCGGCATAGATGTGACCCACGTTCCCTACCGCGGCTCGGCTCCGCTCACGAACGATTTGCTCAACAACACGGTGAACTGGGCTTTCCAGGACCTGACCACGGCGAGCGCGCAGATCAAGGCGGGCAAGCTCAGGGCGCTGGCGGTGGGCGGTGAAAAGCGCCGGAAGGCGATGCCCGACGTGCCGACGATGGGCGAACTCGGCTATCCCGGTTTCGAGATCGAAGGCTGGCTCGGCGTGTTCGTACCCGCTGCAACGCCGAAGGACATCGTGAAGAAGCTTTCCGACGAACTCGCCCGCATCGTTGCCTCGCCCGAAGGCATCGCAGGTATCGAGACACTGAGCCTCGTGCCGGTGGGCGGATCGCCAGAAGACTTCGACAAGGCGCTGCGCCGCGACCTCGCCAAATGGGCCGATGTCGCGAAGCAAACCGGCGTCAAGGGCGAGTAGGGTATACGCGCTCGTCATTCCGGGTTCGCGCATAATGCGCGCCCCGGAATGACAGGCGGAGAGGCTCCGCCCGTCTTACTTTTTCAAATGTTTCGCAAGGAACGCCAGGCTGCGCGGCCAGGCGATGTCGGCGCTGGCCTTGTCGTAGCTCGCCCGTTCGTCGCAGTGAAAACCGTGCTGCGCGCCGGGATAGATGAAGACTTCGACGTCGGGCCGCTTGGCCTTGATGGTTTCGACGTCGGTCAGCGGAATGCCCGCGTCCTTTTCACCAAAATGCAGTTGCGTCGGCACCTTCGGCTTGTCGTCGGCGAAGCGAACGACGGCGCCGCCGTAATAGCCGACGGCGGCTGACAGGCCTGACAATTTGGTCGCGGCCGCATAGGCGATGCTGCCGCCGAGGCAGAATCCGATGATCCCAACCGGGCCGACATCCTTCGCCGCGTCGATGGCAGCCTGGGTGTCGCGCAGCATCGCCTCCCAAT